>JAUWHC010000012.1 GCA_030606095.1 Promethearchaeota archaeon
AATTTTAAGACCAAATTCTGGAAGAATCTTAATTAGAACAAACACCGATGAATTACAAGATTTACAGAAGATATCGAGAACTTTTAGCAACATGGGTTTTTTAATCGATATTCCAAACTTTTATAACATGACGGCTTATCAGCTGCTAAAATATTTTGCTAACCTTCAAGATTATCCAAAAGATAAGATTGAAGAAAGAATTGATTCTCTTTTAGACTTGTTTAAACTTTCAGAATGGAAATATAAGAACGTTAAAACATTTTCTAAAGGAATGATACAGAAAATAGGAATTATTCAAGCAATTATCCATGATCCCGAATTTATAATCTTAGATGAGCCACAAACGGGTTTAGATCCATTGGCTCGAATCGAAATCCGAAAATTCGTTAGAGATCTTCAAAAACAGGGTAAAACAATTTTTATAGCATCTCATATGCTCCACGAAATATCGGAAATATGTGATAAAATAGCTCTAATTAATCACGGAGAAATAATTGGGTTCGATACGGTTGATAATTTGGAAGGCACGATAAAAATCAGATCAATAGATTGCAAATTATTAAATCCATTACTTCCTGAAAAATTAGGTTCAATAATCGAAACATTAAATGAAAAACTGGACCAATATTTAGATCATAATTTAGATCCTGATATTTCGAATATACCAGTCAGATATAGCCCTCACGAGCAAGAGTTAAAAATATTTTACGTTGGAAAGAAAGAAGTTCGAGGGGAAATTTTAAAGATACTTGTTAAGGAGTTCGAATCGGATTTTACGGTCGTATCTTTCTACAAACCTAAAACTTCTCGCTTAGAGCGGATTTACTCGCAAATGATGAAAACTGATAACGGTAGAATTCAATTACTCGAAAAGGAGAATAGATAATGACGGAAAAAGACAATATAATTATTTTTGGACTTAAACCAATCGTGCACACGCTTGTTTTTGAAATGAAAAAACAAAAGAAGAAATTTATATTTTTTCTCATCATTTCAATATTGGTTGTTTTCCTTCAAGGGGTCGTACTTCAAGCGGTAATCCCATTTAATTCATTACCTGATACTCAGGCTGAATTCTTTACTAGTGGACTTGGATTTTATTCTTTAATATCCTTATTTATAGCGTGTCTATTGTTCTCTGGAATAATTTGCTCTGAATTTAACACTAAAACAGGATTTATCGTTTTTCCTAAAATAAATAAATATAAGCTAATAATAGGGAAATACCTTGGAAATTTAGTTTTGGCATTTATCATCATTTCGGCTTACTATATCTTTCTTGGATTGCTTGGTTTCTATTACTATAGTGGACCGATTAACGTACGATTCTTTTATTCTTATTTCATTGCTATATTATATATGATTACATTAAGTAGTTTTGTTACTTTATTTAGCTCATTTATGAAAAGCGTAAATATGACAATAATATCAACTATCCTAATACTACTAATTGGATTTGATATTGCTGATTTCATAGTCACATCAGTAGGCGGAGGCGACTTTGAACCATTATATTCTATAGCGTACATGGGTAAACTTGTAACTTCAATACTAAGTAACCCGTTTCCAGATCCAAGATATTTTGAAATCACAACGAGATTCTTTACCATTGGGACTTGGTTAACTCCTAGCATAGAAATGGGGATTACATTGATGGTAGTCTATATAATAGCGTATTTTGTAATAGCTGCGTTTTTATTTAAGAGAAGACAATTATAAGGTTTTAAAAAAAGAAATGGTGATAAAAAAATGTTAAAAAATAGGAAAATGGGTAATAAAAATTTACTGGGTATTGTACTCTTAGGGATAATATTAATGGGATTGATATCAACTTCAGTGTCGGCAAATCCAACATATCAATTAGCTTTAACAAAAGGAACTGAAATTTTCGAAATAACAAAATACGATAACGACGGATGGGAAAATACATTAGGCAATATTACTATTCCTGACGATTGGTTCGAAGGAGATTCTAATAAAACTGGAGCGCAGGGTAAGTATACAACAAAGCGTTGGATTTATTTAAACATATCAACCTATAATATGTTTCTTGAAGTAATGTTCTCTTATGAACAATTTATGGCATTCATGGCTCTCTCTGAACTAGGTTATAATGAGACTGAGATTAACAATAATTACACTAATAGCTATTGGTTATGGTATGGAGTAGGAGCAGAGTGGCACTTTACAGATTCAGAACTTAATGAAACGGCTGACGATTCTAATTGTAAAATCGTTGTACTTTATCATCCAGAAGATTATAAGAAGCTTTTAGACGATTATAACGATCTAGTAGAAACAATAATGAACGATCCAAGTATTCCGATACCAATTAAATTACAATTTTCTAATATAACTGCAGATGAGTTGTTATGGAAGTTAATATTTGATGGATTAGCGACAGCAAGTCCATTTGATGATTATCTTAGTTCTCTAATTAACGAACTCAACGTTGAAAATGCCACTGTTAACCAAAATACAATTATAATAGAAAGATACGGCGTTACAAATTATACTGTGGAAGTATCATATGGTAGTAAAGGAACTTTATCAACATTCATCGTAAAAGATGTAAGCGGCCAAATAATCTATCAAATAACTAGCTATAATACCGAGTGGATATTTTTTACGATACTAATGACGATTGGAATAAGTTTTGTGGGTATTGTTTCATACTTGCTATTTAGAAAGTTTAAACTCAATAAATCGAGAAAAATGTAAAACAAAATCTCTAATTTTTTTTATTTTTATACTAATTTTTAGTTAAAATATGTTGTTCCTTATTATTTTTTAAATTCAATAAAAAAAAAGTGTTTTTAAAAAAAGTGGCTCAATAATTATTCAGAACTGTCTGGTAAATCCTTTTTGGGAGGCTTATAACCTGCGGGATAAATGTTAATTAAATCACGTGGAGTAGTGTCTAAATTATTCTTTTTCATGATATTATATAACCGTTCAGAATTAACATCCTTAGAATAATTCATAATTTCGATTGCTAGGAGCATATAAGCAAAAGCAGAGAAAAATGGAGCACCCCAGAACATTACTATTACCAAAAAAGTACCAAATATTATAAAGCTAATTTCCCCTCTAAAAAATCCTGAGAAATCAACTAAACTAAAAAAGCTCCAGAATGTAATTATTGCCGATAATCCCGCCATACCCTTTACAAAAGAGAGAGCCCATATACTTATAGGTTCGATATCTCCAGGTTTTCGATGTTTCTTCGATTCAAGGTAATATGCGATCCCCGCGTCATCTAATAAAAAGTTTCCTGAAAATAGAAATGAAAACATAAGGAATGATAGTACCATAGGAAGCATACAACATACATTATAACCTATTATAAAGCCAAAGAAATCATTTGAACCAAAATTAGTAAAACTCTGAGGATACTCTAGTAAAGGTGCTAGTGTATTATATGTGTAAAATCCAACGGTTATAGAAAGGAGTAGTGGTAAAAGCACCCTCTTAATCCGGTTTATCGTCCCCAAATCTTCTCTCCCCTTCATATCTAATACTATTATTTCATTATTGTGACTCTTTGAAATCTTAAAAAATATTATCCTTAATTTTATGAATAAGTAAGCAAATCGGGGAGAAAACTTATTATATATCGCTGCAGTGAATGGAAGCATTCCAAACCAGATTATTACCACCGAAATGTAAACTATGACTAATTCTGTCATGGGTTCGCCAAGTATGAGTGTTTTATTGAAAATATTGAGTATAAGTAAAAATAATGTAAAACTAATGGTCATTAAAGCAATAACAATAGCATTCACTGAAATTGTAAGTTTACTTTCTTTCGCTTTTTTGGTATCTATTTCTATTTTTCTAATATTAAGTATTAGCAATAGGAGCCCGCTTATTAATGATATCAAAAGGACAATAAATAAAGGCATACCAAAACCAAATGTAGAAGATAACCACATTCCAGAAGGTTTTTTTGATGAAATAACTAACAATGTATCGGCATCTCCAATTGCGAAATCTTTTTTACCATCTCCATCAATATCATGAGTAGAAATCACATATTCGGGCCAATTATTAAGATTAATTGTACTTAATACATTTCCATCCGGTACACTAAATACTCTATACCGGTGAACATCACCTGTTCCCGTTGAAGTCTCGATTCTTTCATATAATACAATTTCGCTAATAGAGTCGCCGTTAAAATCGTCATCTAATACAAATGAAATAATGTTAGAATCCTCTCCTTGACGGTCACTGCTCCAAATTATTTCTTGCGAAGATGTTGTTAGTGAATATACTCTAATTTTCTCCTCATTAAGACCTTCTTCTACCCAATGGTATGTGTCTAGTAAAAATAAAGCTGTTCCGTCATCAATTGGGCTAGGAATATCTTTTATATATGCTTGGTCTAAAGTGATGGAGCTATCAATTGATTGAATTATATTTCCATTGGATCCATCTATTAGAAAAATCTCACCTGAATGTATTATAGCTGAAATTTCTCGTATTCCATCCAAATTCAAATCTTCAATGAATGTGTAATCTATAATGTTTTCAAAGAAAGTCACGTTATAGATTTCTTCCATGTAATTCGATAAACTAAGGTTAAACAAATGTAACGAGTTTAACCCAATATAAAGCAGATTTGTTGAATCAAAATGACTTAAAAGCTCAATTCCCGGAATAGTTGATTTATCATCGACATTGGGTACATAATCGCCTAAAAAAAAATCAGTTTTCTTTGTTCCATTAATAAAATAGCCCGTTATATTACATAAATAATTTTCCCAAGATTCGAAATACTTGTATTCTAAACAAAATATATCTTCATGCTCATCAGTTAAATCCGAAAAACTTACTAGATCAATTATAGCTGAATTTGTAAAATTTATTCCATCAACTGTCGAAATTGGGATTTCTGTACCATCAATTCCACTAATCAATTGATTAGTAAACTTGTTAGGAATAATAATTGTACTACCAGAATTATCAAATTCTGGTTCTACAGACGCTTTGTCTATAAAAAAATCTGAATGTCCATCATTATCAACATCCATTATGCTAAATACTCTTTTTATAGGACTATCGTATTCTTTAAACCAGATTACTTCTCCATTAAGCCCGTCTAATGCAAAAATACTGCCGTATAAAGGAGTATTATGATCTACACTATCCTCCTCCTCGTGATAAAGTATATCTACATAACATAAAATATCGGGTACAGCATCTCCGTTAATATCTTCAATTTCTAAGGGATTTATTATTGAAGGGTACAATCCATCAATATCGTACCATCCCAATCCAGGTTGAAGCTCCATTTGCGTTATGAAAATTATCCCTAAACTTCCAAATACTATTAAAGATACGCCAATTAGAACTAAATTAATTGGTTGAGATTTTTTTTCTTTACGTTTTTGTTTATTCATAATTCCTAAGATTAAAACAAATTTAATTATAAATATTTAGAATTTCATGATTATAAATCTTGGTTAAAAATTAACGACAGTTATCTCAATTTAAATTGATTAAATTGACAAAGTTAGTACACAATCTAAAACTAAGTGATAAGAATAAAACAATTAAGTTTTTTAACCTAAATTATTCTTTTTATTAGTATCCAAACGCTTTTAAAAGTGTTTTTAAAGCTCTTATACTTTATTCAATTATTCTGATAACATTATCATCTGATGTTTATGTAGTATAAAATATGCTATATTGAGTAATAGAATTAATTAAAATGAGTTTAGTTAAGTTTATCTTAAGAAGACTAATTACTATAATCCCAACATTATTTGCAATTCTTGTAATTACGTTTTTTATGGTGCGATTATTACCTGTTGACCCTGTATGGATGAGAGTGCCCCCAAGGGCAACATGGCAAGATTATTTGATGGAAAGAGCGAGAATGGGTTTAGATCAACCGATATATATTCAATTTTTTATTTTTGTTGGAGATATATTTTCGGGAAATTGGGGATATTCTTATACAGTAGCACGAGATTGGCCTGTTTGGTTTCTTATAAATCAGAGGCTTCCCAGAACGTTAGAAATTGCGTTTATTAGTATGATTTTTGCAATTTTTCTTGGTATAAGATTGGGGAAACTTTCTGGTGCTAATAAAAACACTAAAAAGGATATTATTTCGAGAATTTTTACATATATTTTTGTGTCTATTCCAGCATTTGTAATTATCACTTTTTTTTTGCAACTCTATATCAGGACACCTTTTCAAATTCTTCCTATATTCGGTTATAAGACCATGGGATACCCTGACCCTCCACAATTTACTTATTCTCGCATACTAAATTGTATTCTTTCCGGTGAGTATTATTTATTATTTGATTACTTATGGCATATAATTATCCCGGTTTCTGCCTTAACAATTGTTCAATTAGTAGGGCTTTCACGCCAGATGAGAGCAAGCATGATAGCTGAACTGGAGGAGGATTATATAAGGACTGCATATGCTAAGGGAGTTAAAAAAAAACATATTATTAACAAACATGCGTTTAAAAACTCTATAACACCAGTAATTATTTTAGCTGGAATGGGATTTTCTGTTGTTTTAGGTGGAATGATTGCTGTTGAGATTATATATCAATTACCAGGTATGGGTAAGCTTTTTTACGACGCTATTGTAAGGTCCGATTATACTGTCATTATTGCTTCGGTATGGGTGTTTTCGATAGTTGTAATAATTTTCAATTTTTTTATAGATGTAATAACAGCGGCCTTAGACCCACGTATTAGATTAAAATAAAACTTAAAATTAAATAACATGAGCCACACTAAACTTCAAGAAGAAAAGAAAAAAAATGATCTTATTGAGAATAAGGTAAAAAGAATTTCTATTTTAAAGTTTTCTTCAAAGATCGCTAATGGTTTTAAATTTCTACTTTTTCCTAGATATAGATTTGAGCTGTCCCAAATAAAGGATATAAGAAATTTGCATCATACAAGAAGAAAAAGAATGAATGGATGGTTAAAATCACCTTTTACTATTTTTGGTGTTATTTTAATTTTCGTTATTATATGTCTAGCAATATTTGGACCTTGGATTGCTCCTTATTCATTTGAAGAAGCATCACGTTGGAGTTTGTATGCCTGGAAACCTCCATCACCCGAATTTCCATTAGGAACAACATATGCTGGGCGAGATGTTCTTTCAAGAGCAATTTACGGTACGAGAACCTCTTTATTAATTGCTTTTTTATCTGTTAGTATAAGCCTAATCTTTGGGATTTCTTTAGGATTGATAGCCGGGTTTTATGGTAAATGGGTTGATTCTATTATAATGAGATGTATGGATATAATTTTAGCTTTCCCAGGAATAATATTCGCTTTAGCTTTTTTAGCTATACTGGGCTCAACCTTTTTTTATATTGTGATAATATTTGGAGTTATAGGGATTCCATTTTATTCTCGTCTAATTAGATCGTCTGTTTTAAAGGAAAAAGAACTAGATTATATAGCCGCAGCAAAAATAGCGGGTGCAAATAACTGGAGAATAATGTTTAGACATATATTACCAAATGCAATCCAACCTATCATAATTTCAATGAGTTTTGATATCGGAAGATTGATGATAAGTTTAGTTATTCTCTCATTTCTAGGATTTAGTGATCCAATGTTTATAAATTGGGGATATGATATCTACATAGCAAGAGGTCATATTTGGGATGCGCCCTGGGCATCGTTTTGGCCTAGTGTAATGATTTTAATATCAGTAATTGGTTTTATGATCGTAGGAGATGGATTAAGAGACGCTCTAGATCCGAAATATCAATTTAAAGCTCGCTAAGAGCTTTTATGCATCCTCTAACATTTATCTTGTGATAGTTTTTGCATAGTTGATGAACTAAAAAAGAAAACTAAAACTAAGTGATAAGTATAAAATAAGATTAAAAAAGAAAAAAAATAATATTTATTGGGGGGCTTTAGAGTAAAATTTTTACTTAAAAACTCTAGTGAAGTCGGCAAGTAAATAATTCTAAAGCACTCCGCCTATTTTTCGATAGATACGTGTTAATTGTTTTGTTCTTCGTTAATATCTATCTTTTTAGCAAGTTTCTTTCCTATTGTAATCCTTAAAAGACCGTTAGTCAATTTAGAAGATATCGTATTTTCGTCTGCATCGGCTGGAAGTGGAACATCCATGTTTACGTCTGTGAATGTAAATCCTTTAAAAGCAAAAGGAAATCCTTGTTTTTCAGGCTTTTCTTTTTTCTTTTCCCGTTCTGGTACTTTCGGTTTGCTTGCTGTTACATTTAGATGATTATTGATAAGCGATACTTTAACATCCTCTTTAGTACGTCCTGGCAATGGTATGGTAATTAAATAAACGCTTCCTAAATCTTCTATGTTGTGGTGAATAGAACCGCCCATAAAATCTCTCATAAAATGATGGGCCATTCGCTTCATTCTAGCTATGTCTCTTGGATTAATAGGGATGAAACCTTGCATCATTCTTGGTCCAAAATTTCTGTCTTCACACATTCTTTTTTTTACCTCTTTTCTTTAATTTTGTTTTTAAAATTGATGAAAATTAAAAATTTTCGAAATCATCCTCATCGTCTACAATTTCAATAATTTTCATGTTTTTTTCCCGTTTCTTCTTTAAATCATTGAGTAAAACTTTGTATTCAGAGATTCTTTTGTCAATTTCTTTCAGTCTTCTTGAAAGTCTATGCTTCGAAAAGTCTAATTCATTAATTACTTTGTTTACGCGTTCAATGTTTGCTAAAGAATAATCCTCTTCACTGATTTTTCTAGATGAAGGTTCACAGTGATAAGGAAAGCAAGACATCATACCACGTATGCGTTCTTCGTTAGGAATCCATGTTTTAACAATTGTTCTAATGTATTCACCAAGTGTGTTTATACTCGGTTCCAAATTATTTTTGAGTACTTCTTTTAATCCTTTTTTTCCAGAATCAGTTATTCGATATAATTTTAAATGACGATTATTTCTGATTATTGCTTCAATGTTGATGTATCCTTTCGTAGTTAACCTGTTCAATAAAGGGTAAATTGTTCCCGGTGAAGCTCGCCATAACTTTTTAAATTTATCGTTGATTTTTCGAATAAGATCGTATCCCGAGATACCGTCGTAATTTTCTATTATAGAAAGTACTAGGATATCTAACCCTGATAAGGATCCGCTCTGATGTCCGCTGAAACGTTTACCAAAAAACATTTTTTATTTTCACCAATTGTATATTCTGATTTCGATATATTATAATATATCTCAAATCGAACATTAATACATTAATATAAAGACGCCTTAATAAATATATCGGAAATCGAATACATACAAAAAAGTGTTACAATTCTTTAATTCTTTGATGTACTTCCTTCCAATTATGAACCCTATGAACATTATTCTCACAAATAATATCTTGATTCCAAGGTTGGTTAAATAGCAACAATGTTCTGTTCTTTAACTTCTTAATTGGTTCTACTAAGTTCGGGCTATCATCAACATAGAGATCATAACTTTGTTTTAATTTAATATCGTAAGGCTTATGGTGTAGTAAAATTAATTCAGAATATTGAATATCCTCCTTAATATTGTGAAAATCTAACTTTCTCTTTATTGAGGAACGATATTCAGGTATCCGTGCTGAGACTATATCAACATCATATGCCTCGTTTAACTTTTTCATAATTACTGGAGCGTTCTCGTCAATAAAAGGAATGTTCATAGAATCAGCATATATTTCGTAGAAAATTTTGAAAGCAACATCTTCATCTATATTCCAATCTTTAAAAAAGTCCCATTTAATAACATCTTTTTTTTGGTGGTTAGTGCCAAATCTTTTGTTGAATATTTCGCAATATGTTACAATGATATCAAGTAGGACCCCATCTATATCGATCGCGATTTTCATTATAAAACAATTGGCGATAATATTATAAATATCTTTATGTGATCTGTTCAAAGCAAATTTTAGTTAATATTATTTTGTTTAGAAATATTAAATTTGCTTGAAATTATTCATTAAGTTTTGTTGAATTTTTGTTGAAACTAGGCGTTAAATTTATATTGCCACATTAATATTATAGTTATGGGATTTGATTCCCACAAATAATGATATTATCGAAGGTGATGATTTAAAAAAACCTGAATTGAATACAGAAAAATAAAAAAGTTTATCCTTTCCTCTACTAGGATTAACAACCAACGACTCTTCTTTTTTTTCACTTTTTCTTAATATTTTTTATATAAATGCTATATTAATTTTTGTGTCTTTTATTGAATTAAAGTGCAATGAAATTTAAAAGAAAATGTCGTGAAAACTAATTGAAGCAAATAAAAGGAATTTTGGCAGATATTGACGGGACTCTCTACTTTAAAGGTTCACCAATTTCTGGAACGGTCGAAGCCGTAGAAGAGCTACGGAAAAAAGGCATTAAATTGTTGTTTTTTACTAACACCGATAGTAAATCTCCTAGAACTGTACTCAATACGCTGAATGAATACGGATTTTCTATTAAGGAAAGAGAGATATTTACGCCGATTATTGCTTTAAAGGAATTCTTAGCGGAATATCCCGGTAAGAAAATTTACTTGGTTACAACTGAAGAAGTTAAAGAAGAATTTCAAAAATTTCGTCAAATTAAGAGTTCTGAAGTTCCAGATTTTGTAATTATAGGAGATTTTCACGATAATTGGGATGTTAACAGACTTAATGTAGCTTTCAAATACGTTATAAAGCACAAAGCTAAATTACTTGGAACGCAAGGAAATAAATATTACCTCGATCGTAATGGAGAACCAGTAATAGATACGGGGTCTTTTGTGTGGATGATTGCCAACGCAGCAAATGTAACGCCAAAAATATTTGGAAAGCCTTCAAAAGAATATTTCTTACAGGCTTTAAAGAAGCTTGGATTGTTAGCTAAGAACACTGTTGTAATAGGAGACGATATCGAATCAGATATTGAAGGTGCTCTTAATGCCAACATTAGAGGAATTCTTGTAAAAACGGGAAAAGGACAATTTTTTAATCCCTTGGAATCAGATATACATCCAAATATGGTTATTAACTCGTTTAGCTCCATACTTGAACTGCTATAAGTTAATTATTTAGGTCTTATGCTGATATAGTTGAAGAATTAGCTATTCCATTAACCTTGAAAACTTGATATTGATCCTTTATCTCATCAATATCTACGATAATGAGCGTGTGAAGATGATGTTTTCTTTCAAAGAGATCAATTTTAATTTGATTTTGGGGGTTATTTGGGTGAATTACTACATATTCCTTACATTTAATACATGCTCGAGCTCTCATATTACATCCTCAACGATCTATCTTAACTCTATAATTATTAGAATCAAATGTATTAGAAATTATTGTTTATTTTTTAGAAATGTTCGTGTTATTCGAACATAATATTAAAAGAGGTAATTTCTATATTATAGCCTATACTTAATTTTATTTTTTACAATTTCTTTTTTAATAATGCAAGTTTCTTTCAAGCAGATCGTCCAGACTAAATATCCATAAGGCTTGGTATCGTTGAGTCGTACAAATCCTTCATTTTATCGATATCAAGTTTAATCCCTTGAGATTTTAAACCTTTTACGTTGATTTCTGGTTTATTGATTAAAACACCTAATTTTTTAACGGAAACTTTAAATTTTTCAGCAAGAATCATGACTTCCTCAAAATCTTTTGGATCAGTTTCTATGATAAATCTCCCTACAGATTCGCTAAATAAAAGCTTATCGTCTCTTAAATTCTTGTCGTTGTAACTATTTAAATCTAAATCTGCTCCAAGTTTGTTTTTAAAACACATTTCGGTAATTGAGATTATAATTCCTCCCTTGTTTACATCGTGATTAGCTTTAATCATTTTTTTTTCATACAATTCAAAAATAAAATCCCATCTTGCCTTAATTTTTTTCTCATCTACTTTAGGTGGAATCCCTCCTTCAATATTATATATAACTGAATGATATTCTGAGCCGCCTAGTTCATTATCGGTTTCACCTATAATAAGAATGTCATTTCCTGCATTTTTAAATGGTAAAGTTATTATATTTTCAACACTATCAATTATACCAACGATCATAATTACAGGTGCAGGCTTAATTGCCGTTTTAGTGACCTCGTCTTCGTTATAAAATGAAACATTTCCACCCACCACAGGGATTCTTAATTCTTTGCAAAAATCAGCCATACCTCTTACGGAATTTGCAAAATACCAGAAAGATTCGGGAATTTCTGGATTTCCGAAATTACAGCAATTTACCATCGCCATTGGCATAGCGCCATTTGCTATTACATTCCCACAAACTTCTACAAGACCTCCTTTGGCTCCTTCGTATGGATCTAGGAAACAGTGTTTTGAATTCGTTCCAACGCTCGACGCTAAAAATTTGTTGGTTCCGATTATTCTAAGCACTCCTGAGTCACCAGTCCCACATTTTACGACTGATCGAACTCCTACCTCGTGATCGTATTGTCTATAAATCCATTCCTTACTGCAAATATTTTCAGAAGCTATTAATTTGTAAATTGTTTCTTCAAGATTAGAAGAAGGTTCGGGTGTTTTTTGGGATATTAGATCATCAAGAATTCCAGGTCTTTTTTCTTCGCGATCTATTATTGGAGACTCTGAAAGAGCTATTGAAGGTAAACTAACTACTAAATTATCGCCATCATATATCTTCAATACCTTAGAATCGTCTGTTCTGCCTATTACTGCGTGAGCTATTTCAAACTTTCGAAAGATTTCTAAGATTTTTTCTAAACCTTCTGGTTTTACTATAAACGCCATCCTTTCTTGGGATTCTGAAAGCATTATTTCGTAAGAATTCATACCCGGTTCACGGGTAAATATTTCACGCATGTCTATCTTAGCCCCAGTTCCACCGTCTCCTGTTAATTCGCTTAACGCACAGGATATCCCTCCACCGCCAAGATCCTTTAATCCTCTTACATAACCAGTTTTTATAGCCTCTATGGTTGCTTCAATTATCATTTTTTTCGTAAATGGGTCCCCTATTTGAACCGCAGGTCTATCTGCTTCAGACATGTCTGTTAATGTCCTTGAGGCAAATGTCACTCCATGAATGCCATCTCTCCCCGTTGAGCCTCCCATAAGGATAATATAATCCCCTGGGTTATATGCTCTACTCGGTGCGTGTTTAAAATCTTCAACGCTCCCTAATCCGATGCAAGCAACATTTACTAAACAATTGCTTTCAAAACTTCTATCAAATTCTACCTCACCTCCAATGGTGGGGATCCCGGTACAATTTCCATAGTCAGCAATTCCTTTTACCACATATTTAAAAAGCCATTGAGATTGTGGATTATTTTTTAGAGTACCAAATCTAAGTGGGTCTAATAACGCAATTGGTCGTACACCCATACATAGAACATCCCTAATAATTCCACCTATGCCCGTAGCAGCACCATGATAAGGTTCTATAGCTGAAGGGTGGTTATGAGATTCAATTCGAAACGCTAATGCGTAACCATTTCCTATGTCAATAACCCCTGCATCTTGCCCAGGACCAGCTAATACGTAATCGTAATTTTTTTCAGCATCTTCAAAAAGTTTTAATTTAGGTCTAGAGGATTTATAGGAGCAATGTTCGCTCCACATAACATCAAACATGCCCAATTCAGTGATAGATGGGTCTCTTTCAAGCGTATCTTTTATCCACTTAACCTCTGGCTCTGTTAAATCGACTTTTAATTCGTCTCCATTAACTTTCACTTTAGGCACTATTAGAACCTCCTTTTAATAAATTCTACCATCGAATCAAAAAACAACTTACCATGTGTTGTACCTTTAGGGGATAATATTGCTTCTGATGCTCGCTCTGGATGCGGCATTAATCCCAAACAAGTTCGTTCTAAATTACAAATTCCTGCGATATTTTCCATTGATCCGTTAGGATTTGCATTTTGAGTATATCTACCATTTTCATCTGAATATTTAAATACTATTTGATCGTTTTCTTCCAATTCCTTTAAGTTGTCAGCAAAATATCTTCCTTCTCCATGGGCAATAGGGATATCAAGTACGTCACCGTTTTTCATTTTGTGTGTAAAGGGAGTTTTGTTATTTTCTACTCTTATATTTATCCATTTACAAACGAATTTCAAAGAGTCGTTTTGTAAGAGAGCGCCAGGAAGAAATTCAGCTTCGGTTAAGATTTGGAAACCGTTGCATATACCTAATATTGGTCTACCATCTTTCAGCATGATGCGAGCTTCATCTAACGCGGGACTATGGGCAGCAATAATGCCTGCTCTTAAATAATCTCCAAATGAGAACCCTCCTGGGAAAATAACGCCATCAAACTCGGCTTCTTTAAAGTGATTATGCCAAACTAAACTGGTGTCAACGCCTACAACATTCCTTAAGACATGGATTGCATCTAAATCGCAATTTGCTCCCGGGAACTGAACAACAGCAATCTTAATAGTCATAATTTCTTCACATTTATGATGTTTAAGTTCTGTGTGACTGGATTAAAGATTCGCAAGTCGTTGCTTAAAGCCACAACGGTTTCCTTAGCATCTTCTTCATTGTTCGCCTTTAAAACGATTCTTAAATACTGACCCGAACGAACTTTGGATACTTGATCGTATCCTTTTTTTGCGAGCAAATCTCTTTTTATGGTCTCAGCTACGGGATCGCGAGCAGCAGGTTTGTTTTCCAACGAGATTTCTATTTCAAATTCTAATTGATCCATTTATGAAAAAAAGGTGAGTAATAATTTTAATAGTTCTTATTAATTAATAAATAATTTTCTTCAAATAAATGCGACAAAAATGATTTATTTTTTACCTATTAAAATTTAAAGACACTAAATTGTATATAATCTATTATACTTAAATAAAGCTAACAAAAACCAAGAGTAATAGGGCAAATAGATTGAATAGAAAACTGTATTTACCGAGTTTTGGCAGCTTTTTATCCATAACTCTGTTTTCATTTCTTTTTGTGGAAGTTAAATCGATAATCAGCACAAGAAAGCTACACATAAACAATGCAAATATAAAAATCAGTAAAATAAAAATAAACATAATAAAAAAATTACTATTAAATCTTATTTAAATCTTTTCCTAAGAGCTATAAATATTTTGCTTTCTTCAAATTGTTAACAATTCTCTCCTTCACATCTAAGACTTCAGCTTTAAATTCTAACCCTGTAATCTTTTGATAGCTTTTCATGTATCTTTTTGCCAGTTCAATTTTAATTTCTGAGGAAATTGGAGGTATATCTTGATCTGGCTTAATATTTGGGAATATATTGGGGTAAGTCTCCATCAACCAACCCCGAAATATTTCTTTATCTAATATTTCAGGTTCTTTATCGTTTTCAAATCTTTCCTCGTAACTCTCTAACATCCAAAATCTTGATGAATCTTGTGTGTGTATTTCGTCGATTAATAATAATTCTCCATCTTTCAAGCCAAATTCGTATTTCGTATCTACTAATATAAGTCCGTTTTTGTTACAGTAATCTTGGCCAAATTTGAACAGTTTAACAGCAGCTTCTTCCATTTGTAAATATATGTCTTCATCAACTATCTTATCTTTTAAGATTGTATCTCTTGAGATATATATGTCATGACCACTCTCCGCTTTAGTAGAAGGAGTTAATATGATGTCGTCTAACTTTTGATTTTTATTTAAACCGCTCGGTAAAACAATTCCAGAAGTCTTCTCTCCTTTGGTATAACTACGCCACGCGGTTCCAGTTATATACGCTCTTACAATCATTTCCACTGGAATCATTTCACACTGATGAACAACGGCAACGTTAGGATCTGGAATGGCTATAATGTGATTTTTCACTAAATTTTTAGTTTTTTCAAACCAAAAAGACGAGATTTGATTTAGCATCTGCCCTTTAAATGGAATCGTAGTAATTACGCGATCAAAAGCAGATAAACGATCTGTAGCAACGATAATTCTAGTATCGCCTTTTATGTAATTATCTCGCACTTTTCCCTTATACAATTCCCCTAAAGATGAAAAATTAGTCCCATCTAAGGTCTTATCGAATTGACTTTTAATTATATCATCTATTTTGTCAGTTACCATGTTTATAATTAAGATAAAAAAGCATAAAAACCCTTATAATGATTTTATATTGAAATTATTAATATAAAAATAATTAAGAAAAATAAAAGGCTCATAGTTTTCGGTAAGAACCGTCGTTAAATTCTTCTGTTGAGTATTTGCTTCTATTTTTTTCCATTTTTTTGATAAAGATATCGGTTAGATCTATATTTACGCTATTAGTAAGGCTAATTAAATATATAAACACGTCTGCAATCTCATCAGAGAGCCTTTCTAATATTTTATTATCCTTATGAATAGTTTCAAGCGAATAATCTTTAAACAAAAAAATTTCGGATAACTCTGCAACTTCAATACTAAGAGCTTGAATTAAATTTTTTGGACTATGAAATTTTGTCCAGTTGCGTTGACTAACAAATTCTCGCACTTCTTCTTTAAAAAAAGAAATTGTCGCATTATCATCTTTAAGAATTGGATTCATAATTATGTAAACAATCAGAAAATAGTATATAATTAAGTTATTATTACTAGAGTTTTTTAATAAATTCGCATATTAACTGATTAATTATATCTTTTCGTTGTGCGGGCGCGAAGTGTCCTGCCATATCAATAATTTCAAGTTTAGAATTTGGAATCATTTTATGGAGTTCTTCCGACATTTGTTCGGGAGCAAAATTATCTAATCTTCCACCAATAATCAGCGTGGGGCACTTAATACCAGAGGGGTCGTATTCATTAATCTCATTTATCATACTAAAAATCTGATCTTCAATATGCATATACAATTCGTCTTTAGTCATTCTCGCTCCATTTAAAGAGTCAGCTAACGAAGTTAAAATATAGGGTATAATTTTATCTAAAATATCCTCTACAGAATTGGCAACCACATCCAAAAAATTCATACGGATAAAATATGGAAGTAGGTTGTAAAATATATTTCTAACTACATTATCAATCATTATGTATCCTGAATTTAACAAAATTAAGAATTCTACATCATCAGGATATTTCATACAAACTAATTGTCCGATCATACCTCCAACAAGAGAATGTCCAATAATTCCATATTTTTCATTTACGCCTAAATTCTCTAATAAATCCTCAAGATCTCTTATAATATCGTGCCTTAAATTCTTAGAAAGATTTATTTCTACAGGATGATCGCTCCTCCCATGCCCTAACGCATCAAAAGCTATAATACGGTAATCTTTTCTCAGCATTTTTATTTGTCCTTTGAAAAATGAAGCTGAGGAGGCGAAGCCATGAAGTAAAATTATTGTACCTTCTGTATTATCCTTTATTTCGCCGTTGATATCTTCATAATACAGTTTATAACCTTCTTGGTTTTTAAAGAAGGGCATGGTATGTATCAAAATTTCATTTATTGGGTTTAATTTTGTAAAATTAAAGTACAAACAAATACTTTTCTAAAATGAAAATCATTTAAATTTAGAAGGTTCTTCTGAAAAATTTAAAGAACTACTATTCGGAAAAACAAAATTTAGTAAATTATTTTCAGATATATTAGCTTTACTTAAAAATAGAGAAGAAAAAAATTATAGGTTTTTTGTTATTCGTTTTTTTTCATTGATTTCAAGGACTGTGGACATGAATATTCTCCCTAATTTTTTGTAAATTTTTGAATTTTCTTTATTTGGTTTTTTAACGTCAGTAAATCTTACCATTTTTTCAATTGCATCTTCGATATTGTTATATTTGCCAAGTCCATAGAAGCCTAGGATTGCAGCCCCTAAAGCAGCACCGTCCTTGATTTCTGGAATCATTATTTTCTTGATCATAACATCTGCAAGTATTTGTGCCCAAAAATCGCTATTCATACCACCTCCATCTACTCTTAATTCATCTATTTTAACTTTTCCCATACCTTCTAATATATTTAGGTACATCTGAGCACTTAAAACAGCAGACTCCATTATAGCTCTAATCATATGGCCTCTTGTATGATTTAAGCTTAATCCATGAATTGTTCCTTTTCTGAATATATACAATGGAATAAATAGTAACCCTTCGCTCCCGGGACGAATTTGTTCTGCTTCTTCTGTTAAAATGTCATAAACATTTCTATCTAATTCCTCAGATTCTCTAATTTGAAGCTGTGAGAA
>JAUWHC010000183.1 GCA_030606095.1 Promethearchaeota archaeon
AGGAGCGTCTTCAATTACAAGGCAATTATCTACTTTAATATTCAATTTTTCAGCGGCTATTAAAAATACATCGGGTGCTGGCTTCCCATTTTTTACTTCTGCTGCTGTTATGATTACATTAAAGTAATCTTTTATACTTAATGCTGACAATAATAATTCTACATTTTCAGGTGGTCCACTTGAACCAACGGCTAATTTAAAATTACGAGCGTGAAGTACTTTTATTAAAACCAGCGCCCCTGGCAGGGGTTTTAACTCATCTTTAACCATTTCTCGATAATACCGTTCCTTAATATTTGCCCATTTTTCAACCATTTCCTGCTCGATCTTTGGACCTACTAATTCACGAGTAATTGTAACAGATTGCTGACCAAATGTTAAGTTAAAGAATTTTTTCGAAAACTTAACTCCTATCTGTTTGGCTAATTTTACCCAACTTTCATAGTGGATAGGGCCTGTATCCGCTAATACACCGTCCATATCAAATATTACACAATAATTTTCAAACATGTTTTTATCTTTAAACATTTCTTAATAAATTATAATAGAGAAATAAAGTATTTTAAGTATTATTCACCTTTATAATTATTATTGGAAAAGCAGTAAAGCTTAGCCCAGTAGTCGAGTGGATAAGACGCTTGCCTGCGAAGCAAGTGATCAGGGGTTCAATCTTCTCAAAAACTCTTTAAGAAGGAAAAATTCCCCTCTGGGCTACTTTATATCTATTTTATATAGTTTAATACTTCATTAATCGATTTTATTTTTATTAAATTTGGCAAATTGATTTCTCTTTCAAAGGGAAATTCGTATTCTCTTTCTTTTAAGATGAGTTGCATGCCTGCCCTAAAAGCACCAACAGCGTCGGCAGCTTCGTCACCCACCATCATACAATCCTTTGCGGCGTCTTTATTTAATCCCATTTTCTTTAATGTATGGAAAAAAATATCTGGATTGGGTTTTCTTTTACCAAACTTTGCAGAAGTGACGATTGCATCGAAATATTGCTTCATTTCATTATTTTTGAGCACATTTTTTATAGTTTTATGGTTTGGATGATTTGAAATAAGACCAATTTTTAGGTCCGAGGATTTAGATAGCGATTCTAAGGTAGATTTCGTTTCTTTATAGGGTTTCCATTCTTCCTCTTCACAAGAATGATAAATTTCAGCTAAATTTTCTATAAACTCTTCTTTAACATTCTCGACTTTAATAATATAACCTCTTTCTTTTAACGCAGTTAACGCGCTTTTGAATAATAATGTAGTTGGAAATTCTTCCTTAGTTTTTAATGACGATTTAAAAAAAGTATTTCTTTTTCTGTTGAAGATTTTAATAAAATTATCTATTTCTTTTTCTTCTATAATTTTCTCTTGTTTCAAAATATCAAGTGATTTCAATAATCCACGATTAAAGCAATCGAAATATTTTTCAATTGACGGATTCTCAAAGGAAAATAGTGTAAAACCAAAATCAAATATCAATGCTTTTACTCTCATTCTATATATATTAATAACTTAAATCAATATTAAACTATCTCTCTCAGAATTTAAAACGGAATTTTTTCTTTATATTAATTATTTAATAGATAAGTAATTTTTAGAATCAAACCTTAATTATTATTAGAATAATGTCAATGGATAAATGGCTGGGCGATAAAGATACCGCTGAGGAAAAGAAAGTAAGAGAGGACATATACGCCAAATTATCTAAAGAAGAAAGAAAAGATTTAAAAGTTCAAAAGATTCGTAAAATAGTACAGAAGAATGGAAACGCAAGTAATACAAATGATAAAAGAACGGACTTTTTGAACAGTGTTATTGAGTTTAGGGATTGGTTAATAAATAGATCTTATTTAAAAGGAGATTTAGAAAGAATAGAAACATGGGTCGCAAATTTATATCTAATTCTTACTGCCAGTTTGAAACAACAAAAAGAAGCTTTGGGAGGATTTAATAAAAAAAATTTGATTAATAATTATAAAACTATTCCGGTTAATTTTTTGGATGAAAAGACGCGAATAGCTTTAAATAAGAAACTTAAAAACACGACGAGAACGAATTCAGATAACTACTATTTAAAAAAATTAAAAAAACTAGTAAAAGAAAAAATAAAAGAATTCGAATATTATGATATTCTAAGAGAAATATTGGATAGTTGATGTTTAAGTTGAAAATAATTTGCCCAATTGCAGGCGTTGGAAAACGATTACAACCATTTACTTATTCAAAACCCAAAGCTTTTATAAAAGTTGCTGGAAAAAGGCTAATCGATCACATACTTATAAAGTTAGAAAGGACTTTTCCTAAAGGAACCGTTATAGTTTTTATTGTAGGGTATAAAAAAAGGCAGATTTCTGAATACCTAATTGAGCACTTTTCAGATTATTTCAAGCTTCAATTTATCGAACAGAAACCTCTAGGATTTTCGGCTGATACGCCTTTTTTCAGCGGTCTTGGAGACGCAATATTATTAGCTAAGGAATTTGCTATTGACGACGATTGTTTTATATTTTTAAGTGATAGACTACCAATGGAAGATTATTCTTCTATTTTATTAACTTATCATCAAGGAAATTGCGATGGAGTTATTAACGTTAAAAAGGTTGAGAACCCTCAATTCTACGGTGTTACAGTATTAGACACTAATGATTTTATAACTAAAATTGTTGAAAAACCACAAGTTCACATTTCTGATTATGCCGTTTCCGGTGCTTATCTTTTTGGAAAGAAATCCGTTTCTAGATTATTTGAGCTTTTAGAGGAACAGAGTAAGACAAAGATAGTAAATGGAAAAGAACATCAATTTACACCCATAATCGAACAAATTATAGAAGAGGGAATAAAGCTTAAGGGTAATGTAATGCAGAAAGAGATCTTAGATTTTGGAAGACCAGAAACGTTACTTGAGGGAAATCGTTATTTATTGTCTGAGAGCAAATTAAAAGATCCTCTTTACGAAAGCATGTTCAAATCAGGAAATATAGTAGACTCAAAAATAGTACCTCCTGTGTTGATTGGAGAAAATGTAAGAATAAAGAATTCAATTATAGGACCAAATGTTTCGATTGGGGACGATTTAGAATTAGAAAAATGCATTCTCTCCGAATCAGTAATAGGAGATGGCGTGTTATTGAAGAAAATTATCTCGTCTAACAGTATTATCGGCGATTACTCAATTTTAGAAGATTTAATAAAAAATAATATAACTATTGGAGACTCTACTTATATTACAACGTCAAATATGAAGTCATTTTAAAAATAAATAAAAAAAAAATTGAATTAGTTTAATTTTGGACGCTTTTCTTGCCAAGGCGAAACTTCTTCAAATGCTTTTGAGACTTGAAGAACTGTTCTTTCATCATAACGCTTACCAACAATTTGCATTCCAATTGGTAAACCAGAATTAGTCCAACCAGATGGAATTGAGGCAGCAGGCAGCCCTGTCATGTTAAAAGGATATGTGAACGTCATCCAACTCATAATACTTAACGATTTTTTCCCTATTGTTGGAAATGTCGTCCCTGTTTCTAACCACCCTGGTTTAATAGCTGGACATGGCATAGTCGGTGTAATCAATATGTCATAATTCTTAAAATACTGATACATAACTTCGTAAACTTGTTTTCTTTGTTCTCTAGCTTTTCCAATATTCATGGAACTATTGTCTAAACCTAATCTTATTGTCCCTTTTAGATCTGGAGTAAGATCTTCAAGTCTATTATTAAAATCTTTTTGTAAATCATAGGCGTAGCCAATACTGACCAAAGTCTTAAATGCTGATTCTGGTTTTTTTATCTTTAAATTTGCTTCTTCCACATCCCAATCGTATTGTTCAAACTTTTGGATACCATTAAGAACGCTCTCTTTAACTTCATCTTCAAGAATTTTTCCATAACCTAAGTTCATTGAATAGCCAATCTTTAATTTTTTAGGTTTATCTTCAAGAATTTTTACATAATCTATATCGTCGTCAGGGAACGAATTGTTATCCGCAGGATGATGACCTTTCATAGCATTTAACATAAGAGCAGCATCTTTCACATAACGTGCAATTGGACCGTAATGATCCATTGAATAAAATGCGATACCAATGCGTGGATAACTAGGAATACGCCCAAAAGTAGGTTTTAAACCGTAAACTCCGCAACAGCTACTGGGGACTCTAATCGACCCCCCTCCGTCTGATCCTAAAGCTAATGGCCCTATACCACTTGCAACGGACGAGGCAGCACCTCCGCTTGAACCTCCTGAATTTCTCTCTATATCCCATGGAGTTTTTGTTTCTCCAAAGAGTTTATTATTTGTAAGAGCGATGGAACCAAACTCTGGTGTATTTGTTTTACCTAGGATAACACTACCAGCCTTAATTAATCTTTGAACCGCGACGTCATCCTGTTCTGGGATAAAATCTTCAAACAATTTAGAACCATATGTAGTTCTTATCCCTTTAATCTGCATTAGATCTTTAATTGAAGTAGGAATTCCATGCAATAATCCTAATTTTTCACCTTTTTTAACTATTTCATCTGCTTTTTTGGCACTTTCTCTTGCCATTTCAAAAGTAGGAGTACAATAAGCATTTATGATAGGATTGATTCTTTCAATTCTTTCAATTATAGTTTCAGTAATTTCAGTAGATGTCAGTTCTTGCGTCTTAATTTTTTCTAACATCTCGTAAGCTGACATAAAACAAATTTCGTCTTTATTCAAATTTTTTTCACCATAGATTTAATTAAATGATTTCAATATTAAATCGAAAATAAATATTGTTATTGATATATAATATTAAATCGAAGTATTATGAATAATTGCGAGTTTTGTAATATTCTAAACAGATACGAAATCTTGAACAGAAAATATTTATTTTTCAATTTATTATTAATGATATTCTATTGTAAAAATTTTACATAAAAGCTTTTTGATGGTAAAGTGAAACAAAAACAAAAAATTATTTACTCAATTGTTTTTTTAAATTTCTTTATATTTAGTTGTTGCCTTAATTTCAATGTTAAAGCACAGGATCCCGAACATAATTTAGGGTTTAACGAGGGAACTGAATTAGTTTGGGAGGTAACGCAATTAGATTTAAGCAGCTTTAGAGATGTATTTGGATTTGATCCCAATTTTGAGTTAGGAGATCAAATAAGAATGGTTATTAGGGATATTCAAGAAGCTACTGACCTTTGGTTAATATATGTAGAATTCTGGGATTATAAAACTGATTGGAGTTTGAGTGGAGAAGTGATCCCTATCTCTATTGGAAAGTATCCTGAAAACTACGATGATTATCTATTCTGCCTCACTCCAATTGACGACTACTTGGATAAAGTTATTGATAGTTTAACATCGGAGTATTACAGATTAGGGTATTCGATATTTAAGCAGGAAAGAAGTGATACTGGAAAGGATTATAAATGGGAAAAAGAATTTGATACTAGAGGAATTCTTGCGGTAGAAACTAATTACGATGAATTTGACCAAGTCATAGTTAGACTGGAAGGAACGTTTCGGATTATCCCTTTTGGGACGTATTTTATAGGATTTTCAATAGTGGCTATTGCTGCTATAATTTTCATTTCTTTAAAAAAGAAAAAAATAAGAACTACTTCTTTTTAATGTGATAGTTAGCAATATGATTTTCTATTTTTAAAAAAAAATATTTAAAAATTTCAATTTAAAGACTTTTTATATCAAAACGGTTAAAGAAAAATAGGTATTAGCTTAAGGTTAAAATTTTTACAGGAATTAATTGTGTGAAGTTAAAATTTAAAGTCTTTTTGCCATTTTTTATATCCAATCTGCCAAAGCTTTAGTCTAGGTTTATTTACTTTATTATCCACTTCAATCCCAGACTGAGGATTATCCATTACTTTATGATAACGAGAGTAATATTCTTCTGCGCTTAAAATTCCTTCAATTAAATTTAGAATAGCTTTTTCTGTAAAATATAAAATTAAATCTGGTTTAATATCGGGTACATCTTTTGTCATTTCTAATGTGTTTTCATTCTATTTGAATAAATAATAGAGTAATATGAAATTTGTATAGTTAATGGAATTTTAAGTTATATAATATTCCCAGCATTCATTCACATGTAGAAGCCTCATTAAAT
>JAUWHC010000036.1 GCA_030606095.1 Promethearchaeota archaeon
CAGAAGGACTAAGTCAACGTGAGGAAGTAATTTTTCGTAAATTTTCTTGGAAGCGTATCCACACGTATCTAAAGCCGTTGATATCCCGTTTTCTTTGCATTTTTTCATAAATTCTAAGATAAAATCTGATTGGAGCGTTGGTTCGCCTCCTGAAACCGTTATTCCGCCATGAGATTGCGTGTAGTAAACCTTATCTTTTTGAATTTCGTGATACAAATCCTCTAAACGCCATAGTTCTCCAAACATATGTAAGGCAGTGCTGGGACATTCTTCTGAGCAATCTCCACAACTATTACACTTTTCTCTATCAATATGCATTCCATTCTCATCGAGAAATAATGCACCTTGCTGACATGTTTCGATACAGATTTTACATCCGATGCATTTATGTTTAAACCATTCCAACTGAGGTTTTTTTAGAATTGATTCGGGATTATGACACCAGATACATTTTAATGGACATTGTTTAAAAAAAACCGTTGTTCTAATACCTGGGCCGTCTTCGGTACTCATTTTTTGTATTTGAAAAATCAGACCAGATTCTTCCATGTTTATTAGGTTTTACAGCTAAATTTTAAATTATAAAAGTCTTAGAGCTACTTTAATTTTATTAAATAAAAAAAAATATAAAGATGTTTTAGAAATCATTTCAATAAATTAAAACAGAGAAAAAGTGAAAAAAACAAAGGATTTTTATTTTAAATAGCCATAAGCGCTTTTAAGGCGTTTTTCTGCGTCCTCTACGATTTCTTCGACTATTTTTTTAACGTTTTTTAGACTATTGATGACACCTATGCTCTGACCTAAGAGAACCGCCCCGGTATTAATATCTCCTAAATAAGCAGCTTCATATTTCCTTCCTTCTTCTATTATGTCTTCCATCGACATTTCTGCTTCTTCAGCCATTTTTGCATCCTTATCGGATACAAGACCGTGGTGTGATGAATATTCATTTCTCCAAAGCCGTATAGGCCCCAAGGCACCGGTTGCTAGTATTGTATCTTGAGCTTTAGCGGAAGGAACAACCTTTTTGTAGGTCCCATCGAATTCACTCTCATTAGAAGCAATAAACCGGGAACCCATTGCTACAGCTCCAGCTCCAATAGATAAAGCGGCAGCTAATCCATTTCCAGTAGCAAAACCACCACAGGCCACTACAGGTACATCCGGATGTTTTTGGAGAACCTGTTGTAGTAATACTAAACTGCTAACTTTTTCATAAGATTGATGACCTCCACCTTCCCCACCAGTAACTACTAAACCGTCGACATTTGAAGCAACGCATTTATCTGCAAGCCATAACGCGGGAGCTACGTGAAAATGTTTGATCTGAGATCCGCTTTCTTTTAGTCTTTGAAAAGGTTTAGATTGCGGTAGAGTTTTTGAAGAGCCAGCGCTAGTAATTGCGTACACACATTGTTCTCTTAATTTTGGGTTTTTCATAATGAATCTAGGAATATCTTTAACGAGACCTGGAGCAGCCAATTCTCTTCGCGAAGTTCTAATGTTAAATCCAAAAGGCTTATCTGTGTGTTCAACAACATATTCCATATTTTTTTTCATTATGCCGACCGGCTCTTTTCCAGCCTCATAATCTGAGATTAAAGCAGTATGGCTTAACACGCCCAGACCACCAGCCTCAGATAGGGCAATCGTCAATTCAGTTGTATAGAAGGGGCCCATCGGGGCAGCTATTATTGGGTGCTTAATACCCAGCATCTTGGTTATATTTGTTTCCAATACCATATATATCACTTATTTTAAAATCTGAAATATTTTAATTTATAATTAAACTAAGTTATATATTAATATTCATGAAATTTGGTATGAAATAGAAATAGGTGATTTAAATTTGAAAGAAGTATGGTTGATCGATTACGCTCGGACTGCTTTTTCTAGATCCAGACCAAATCAGCCCGAAAGAGATGTATTTGGCGAGACTAGGGGAGATGAGTTACTTGCTGAGTTGTTAATAAAATTCTTTGATGGAAAATTGGCAGATAAAGGAATTGAAAAAAAAGATATGGATGAAGTATCTATAGGTGTTGCTGCGGGGGTATTAGAAAATTGGACCTATGGTGGAAAAATTCCTCTCTATTTAGCAGGATTTCCAAGTGAAGTATCGTCATTCATGATAGATAAGCAGTGTGGCTCAGCAGGGGCAGGAATGCATACATTAATAATGGAAATAATGACGGGATTTAGCAAATGTGTATTGACAACCGGTTTTGAACATATGACAAGAGTGAGAAGGCGAGGAATCGAGCCCGCAATAGAAAGATACATGGAAAGGAATAGTGATTTTTATCATCCCGAATATGATATGGTGAATGCAACCAATATGTTACAAACTGCGCAAAGATTATATGAAGAAGAAGTGCCACGATTTACAAAAGAAGATTTAGATAAGTTTGGTGTAAGAAGTCATAACTTAACGGTTAAAAATCAAGAGGCAGGGTGGTTTAAAGGGGAAATAATTCCGATTAAAGGCCATGTACCTGGAATTGTTAATGAATCTATGATTGTTGATAGAGATATAGCTGCTCGAAAATCTACTGTAGAAGGTGTTGCGGGGTTACGTAGAATATCTATTCCGTTCTATTTAGAGAAAAATGGTGGTAAAAAGGGTTATGTCGAAAGAGAGGGAACTGAAGAAGGAGTAATAACAGCCGGAAATTCTTCACCTTTGAATGCAGGTGCTACAGTTGCCGTCCTTATGGAGGCTGAAGAGGCAAAAAAAAGAGACCTTGAACCGATGGCAAGAATAGTTTCAATCGGTTGGTCAGGAGTTGATCCAAGAGTTATGGGACGAGGCCCAGTTCCTGCCACTCGAAAAGCTTTAGAATACGCCGGATTATCTGCTAATGATATTAACTACTGGGAAATTAACGAAGCTTTTTGTATTGTTACATTAAATTGCATGGATAAATTTAATATCCCAGAAGAAAAAGTTAATGTTATGGGGGGATCCACTGCTATTGGTCATCCATTAGGAGCCACTATGATACGATTAACTGGAACATTAGCAAGAATTTTAAAAGATAAGAAAGCGAAGTACGGTGTTGCTACTGCATGTGTTGGAGGTGGTCAAGGTATAGCAACTATCATTGAAAATCTTGATGTGTAACTTAGAAGTTGATTATTTATCTAAAAGAAGTATAGATGACATACCAAAAGATTATAAATTAAAAATAAACGAAAAAAATTACATTTGATGTGATTCCCGTGCGATTATTTCGTCTTGTAATTCTTTCCCTATAGCATTGAAGTAAGCGTTATAACCGGTAATTCGAACTAAGAGGTCTTTGTAATTTTCTGGGTGTTGTTGGGCATCTTTCAACATTTCTCCATCAAGCATATTTATCTGCAAGGAGGTACCACCATTTTCAACATATCCTTTCAAATAAGATTTAAACTTTTCTTTGTGTTCTGGGTCCTTAAGTATCGAAGGATTGAATGTAATCGTATGACTGCTTCCGTTAGGTAAGTAATTAACATAGTCTCCATTTTCCGTTTTACCCCCCAAGACCACCCCCACAGAATTTGTTACGGCGGTTGGTCCTTTAAGATCTGCCCCATTTGAAGGACAAATTGCGTTAGATAGAAATGTCCCTTTATTTCGGCCGTTTGGAGTAGCAACTGTAAGACCGGCGTCAGCCCCCGCCCAATAATTCCAAGATAACATACCAGGTCGAAATTGAAAATCTGTAGGTGTCTTATACTTCCAAGTTTCGTCAGCCCATACTTTCATAACCTTCCTAGCTATCTCGTCAGCCTCGTCAACATCATTTCCGTATTTAGGTGCTCTATTTTTTAACATCGTTTGGATAACAGTAAATTCTTCCCCTTCGAAATCGTTAATGAGAGCATCTTTAATCTGGGTAATGGTATATTTTTTGTCATCGTAGACAAATTTCTTAATTGCCAGTAAGGAATCGACAGTTGTTGCGAAGCCAACGCCCTCAACGGTTATAAACCTTAATTCAGGGCCGCCTCTTCTAACATCTAATCCTTTTTTAATACAACCGCGAACTATAGTAGATAAATACGGAGTGGGTAAGAATTCTGCTCTAAGTTCTTCGGTTATATTGTATATATCTATGCAGTATTTAATAAGGAATTCAGTTTGCTTTTTCCAAGCGTTCCAAAATTCTTCCCAAGTTTTAAAACTTTCAGAATCTTCAGTTTTTGATCCAATTTGTTCGCCCTTCTTGGTAGCGACATCATTACCTGGCATATTCTTTCCATTCCAAAGAGTTAATTCAATGCTTTTTGTTAAATTTGGGTTGCAATTTACGGTGCCCGATCGATCGTTTCCTTGCATCGTATTTTCTAAGCACCCCACACAAGCGTAATCCCAAGCTTCTTCAGGCGATATTCCTTCTGTAATCATTCCAGCGATGCTTCTTTCGTCGAAATTTAAAAGGAATGGCGCTCCTTGCGATCGAGATGTCATATCAACGATTATATTTAATAACTTCTCGGGTGAATTTCGATGAAGTCGAATATTAGGTTTTGGTTCTAAGATAGGGGACCATTCATCAATGACTTCTAAGATAGTATAAGTCAATTCGTTGGTTAAATCTTCACCGTTAGGTCCGCACCCACTAAGCGTCATCAATTGTCCGAACGCTGAAGTAATGCCTTGCTTTCCTACCATGATTTGTGCGTCATACACGGTATTACAATGAAACCAAAAACTTCCTAAAATATCTTTTGCAAACTCTTTTGAGATAGTTTTCTCATCAATAACATCTTTTTTATACAAATGCCAAAGATGCAGATCTGTCCGACCAAAAGACACCCCTGGTCCGGGATATGATTCTTCTGCCATAATTAACATATGGGTTAACCAAATTGCTTGAATCCCCTGCCAAAAGGTCTCTGCCGGCCCCCAAGGGACTCTTTCGAGATTTCTCGCCATCTGTTCGAGTTCTTCTACTCTCTCGGATGATGATGCCATTTTTTTAAGCTTTCTACATTCTTCTGCGTACTTTTTCGCTAATTTTTTTGGAATTTCGGCAGCTTTCATCATTGCCCGTAATTCTTGACCTTTTGGTCCTTTCTTTTCGCTTTTGCTTAATTGATTGTATTGTGTTTCTGCTTTTTTATATTCGTACTTAAATCCCTTATTTATTATTGTTTCGTGATCAGGGATGATATGGCCTGATGAAGCACCTGTATTTCCGAATCCAGACTTATGAAATTTGAAAAATTTATGTCGAGCTCTCAAATTCTTTTTCCAGTATCGTTTTGTTTCTTTTTTTGTAAAACAATCGCTTAATTGTGTGTTAAATCTACCACCAGCAATTAGATCATTTTCAGAAATGATTTCTTGAGGGATGTAATTAAGCATAACTTCTTCAAAAAAATGTATTCTGCGTTCGGGTAAAGATAAAGCCCAGAAATTCTCAGCTAATTTTACTGGAATTGCCATGGATCTTAAAGACCCCTCAAAAACTCCCTTTCCCTTATTACCTATATAAAAATGCACCTCAGGGGCGATATAATATTCAGTTTCGCTCCATATTATATCCCAATCTGTTCCAGTAGTAAACGGCATATATTGATTGTTCCATTCACGTTTAACGCCCTTAAAGTAAAAATCTCTTAACCATTTCGACCTTGGAGATAAATCATGAGGTTCAGCTATATTATACTTTGGCACTTCTTTCTTAACTTCGGATTTATTATCTAAATCACTCATTTTTAATAGCTCCTTTGAATTTTGAATAATTAAAAAATATAAAGTTTAACTTTTTGATATACCTTGATATACTTGTTTAAAGTTAATTCAGACTCAATTATAAATTTTCAAGTTATTTTATATAGGAAGACATTTTTTCTTATTTTCTTCCAAAAATAATTCCTAGATTTTTCATTTCCACACGCGCTAAGCTAGGTAATTTTATCTCTTTTAAAGTATTAAAGTAATTCACTTCCTCAACCCCCAATTCCAGAATTTTTTCTTTTATTGGATTTATTTTTTCATTTTTTATCATATCTTGAATAGAAAAAACTCCTCCTTTTTTTAAAACGCGTAATGCTTCTTTAAATAATATACTTTTATCTCTTACAAATAATATTTCATGGAATACAATATTACTTACAATTGCATCAAACTCCCCGTCGTTAAAAGGTAGATTCAAGGCACTTGCTTTTTGAAATTTCGTACGATCCATAACACCCTCAATTCTTGCATTTTTTTCACATGTTTTAAGAGAGTATTTCCATAGTTTACTCCAAATATCAATCCCCCATGCTTCTGTGTTAGGATTAGTTTTTGCTAACTGTATTGCAAGATAACCATTTCCTGTTCCAATATCAAGTACTTTTCCTTTACCATTCCACGAAAGTTTTTGTAACATGAGATTCCATATTTTATCTTGTAATTCTCCTTTATTACGAGCAATAGATCGAAATAAAAAGAAATAGTATAACAATCTAAGTATAAGAAAACCATTAAGAATCCATAAAATTATTTTCAAAATTAATAACATTGGAATTATTGATAATGAACTTATTATTATTATTAATCCTAATAAAATATAACAAAGATTTTGAGGGCCCCAGTTTCCATAATCAGTTGAATTATTATTCATATCTTACCTCGCCTTTTTAGTAAATTCCACCCATTTCAGTTGATAATTTTGTTTTTTAAAACTTTCAATTAATTATATTATAGTATTATTTTTAAGTTTTAGTTGTACCTAATTGAAAAAAAAAAGAATTTTACTTATACATCATATTTTCAATTATTTTAGAAATCCTTATTATTATTTAAAGAATTTTAAGCTTTTACTTACTTAAATATTGAAAATATGAAGGAACAATAAAAAACAATATTTATCTTCTAATAAATCTAAATATCGTTATAATTATGAAAATTCTATGATGGTGCTAACACGTACATAAATAAAATAGAAGAGAAATAAAAAAAAATGTTAATATGTAATAATTATCTTGCTTTCAATTGGTTTTTTAAATTTTCTAATTGTTCTCCGTGCAAATCATAAGATCTCATAAAAAAGAACGCAATTAACAGTGCTATTGATGGAAAAACAGACATTAATAGTCTCAAACCGATAACTACATCTATTCCAGGATTAGGTACATATCCCCCCGACCAGCTTGTTTCTGAAAATACAATTGCAACAGTTGAAATAAAAAATATTATTGAAAATCTGTGAATGAAAGCGTTAGTGCCATAAAAACTAGCAGATCTTTTAACTCCGGTCTTTAATTCGTCTTGGTCAATTATGTTTCCCATTAAAATATCAAAGTAAAACATAATTCCCGAAATTCCGAATCCAACTAATGCTGATGTAACCATTCCAAGAATTATACTAATAGAATCTGATGAAAGAAATAGGTATGGAGTCAAAGTACATATCATTACGATCATAGTAATCATGAAGCCTTTTCGCATTCCATATTTAAAACCCATCCATCTATGTATTGGCATAAATGCAGCAGCACAAATAAATGTTAACATTAATGATATACCTACATACCAAAAAGCTGAAATTCCGAAAACATAAGCGGAATATAAGGGATACATCGCAGGTAACATATTTAAAACGTACCAAGTGCACATGTTAGCAAAAACTAACTTAAGAAAAGTCTTGTTTTTAAAAGACATTTTTAGAGAATCAAAGAAGTTTGGTCGTTTTTCAAATTGCTCTCTTAATTCTTCCTTTTCATTAATACCGAATAAAATGAATAAAAGACCAATTACGCCTACTATAATTGCAACATAAATTCCTGCAGTGATATAATACGATTGAATCTGAGCTATTTCTGTTGGGTCAATTGGAGAAATGGTTGGAACTGTTTTGACAATGAATAATGTTGGCACAAGATTTGTAAATAAGATAGCGAAAATTGTCAAAATTCTTAATACTATATTAACGCTAGCTCTTTGCTTATCATTTGTCCACATCTCAGGAAATAAACTTTTTACGTTTACATCAAAGAGAGTATACACTAGTTCAAAAGTTATTATAATAAGAAGGAAGTAAGCAAATTCAATTCCAGCAGGAACCGTAAATAATAAAACCATCATAAGACATAAAGGTATAAAAGAAATAGCGATAAAGAACCTTCGTTTCCCGAACTTACCATATTTTTTTCGATCAGATAAAGCGCCCAACATAGGATCGTTAAAAGCATTCCATATAGCCCATATAATATAGGCTGTCCACATCAACCAAAGATCAAGACCTATAACTGCGAAATAATACGTAAAAACTAATAGCTGGAAAAATTGATAAGTCATTTGATCTGGAAATCCATTTAATCCGAAGAAAAATTTATCTCGAAAACTAATCTTATCTTCACTCATTTTAACTCAAATTATAAATTAATTGTTTAGAATCAAAGATTTATTTAATTAAAACTCTAGTAATTTCAATAAATTTATTAATTTATTTTACACAAATATCCTTAAGACTCCAAAAGAGTGAAATATTTATTTTGAATTTAAGATTGAAATTTTCTGTTTTAATGTAAAATAGAAAAAAGTTTTAATTAAATTACAAATCATTAAAATATAAGAAAGGTATAAGGTTTTGTCATATGGAATTAAAAGAGTACAAATGTGAGGTTTTAATAATAGGCGCAGGACCAGCGGGATTAAGTGCGGGAGTTTATTGTGGTAGAGCAAACAGGAGCACTATTATATTAGACGGAAAAGAGCCTTCTGCTTTAGAGAAAACGAAAGAAATACAAAATTGGTTAGGAGAGGCAGATATTGGAGGGTTAGAGCTTCTAAAAAAGTTTAGGAAACACGCTGAAAGCTTCGATAATGTCGAAATTATAAAAGGAGATGTCATCGCACTAATGGTAGGTATGGGTATGAATATGGTCTCAACAAGAAATGCTAATATTACTGCTGATGTTGTCTTAATCGCCACTGGCACGGGAGTAAGGAAAGAAGTAATTAAAGGAGAAAGTGGATTAATTGGTTTTGGCGTGTCTTATTGTGCGTTATGCGATGGTCCATTATTTAAAGAGAGAAATGTCTATTTATATGGTTCAGATGAAGAGGTTTTGGAAGACGCGCTTGCTCTCGATCAAATGGGTTGTATAACACATATAATTACTAACGTAGGATTTAATGATTTACCTGAATTAGCTTCTGAAGTTAAAGAAAAAGGAATCGAAATTATTGACAACATGGAAATCGTTGAAGCTATCTCGGATTCCGATGGGCTGATCCAGAAAATTTTATGCAAAACAATTAAAACAGAACAAGAAGACCAAGAAATAAAAGAGTACGAATTAGCTTGTCTATTCATCTTATCACACATACCTTCTAATTCGATATTCAAAAAAGCGGGTGTAGAATTGAATGAAAATGGTAATGTCGCTGCAGACGAGAATCAACAAACAAATATACAAGGAGTATATGCGGCCGGAGATGTAACTGGAGGTCTATTTCAAGTAATTTTTGCTGCGGCTGAAGGCGCACGTGCTGGGATAAACGCTTGTAAATATCTCCGAAAAGTAAAGAAAGAATAAAACTTTTTGCTTATTTCTTAAAAATAACCTAAGAAAAGTCTAAAATTAAGGTTTCTACAATTTTTTTTCTATTACTCATGAATTTATGAAGTGAAAATTTCTTAATATCATAGTTTGCTATAAAGAGTTCCTTTCCTTTATTGGCTTTTTTTTGCTTATAATTATTCATACCATATTGCAATTCCCACTCATAAATATCGGCAAAATTGAATAATTCTCTTATCTTTTCACAGTCGTCATAAGTAATTAACCATTTATGACTACATTTTTTCATTACCTTCGCAAATCTCTCGTGATCGAATGTTAAGTGAAGATCACCATCTTTTCCATATAATCTTTTTTTTGTAGCTTTCCAATAGGGGGGGTCTAAAAAAATAAAAACCTCGTTCCCCTCTTCCAATACAAGTTTTTCATAATCCTCCCCCGTAATACTCACTTCATTTAAGACCGATTTAATTAATTCTAATCTGTCAATAGAAGATTGTGTAAATCTTCTTTTAAATGCTTGTTGAGAATATCCACCAGAGTCTGCTAAACCTGAAAATGTGATTCTATTCAAAATAAAAAATCGAACAGCCCGATCAAAATCATTTTCTCCTAAATTTTCTCTATAGTACTTACATAACTCACGACCATCTGTTTCCTCATCCTTTACTTTTTGGACAGATTTAACCAATTCTTTATTTTTGTCTCTAGCAATTTTCCAAAAACAATATAGATCATAATTAAAATCATTTATCTTAAAAATTATATCATTTTCCACCCTTTGTTTAAGTGCAAAAAACACAGATCCCCCTCCAATAAATGGTTCACGATATTCTTTGAATTTGGGTATAAGAGGGAAAATTTGTGGAAGTGCTCTTGTTTTTCCTCCAGGATATCTCAGAGGACTTTTAATTTCTTTTTTAATTTTTTGATATTGCATAAATCTACTCCAAAAATTTATCAAATCTATATTTCTTTCTTATCAATATTCTATTAATGATTAATGATATAAATAATAAGGAATAATATGAAAAAGCAATAGATATTTATAGTAAAAATTACACATTAAGTGTGGAGATAATAATGGCACGTGTATCGGTTGATGAGGAACTTTTAATGAGTTTACTTGATTTTAAATTAAACCATCTTAAAGAAGAGATAGATCGAATATTAAGTAAGTGGAATTATATGTCTTCTACTGAATTTTTAAAACACGCTAAAGATGGAACACTCTCAGAAGCAGAAATGGATGCTATTGAAATGAAAAATCTCAATGACGAACATGAACGATTGTTAGGAGAAAAAGCGAGCTTTATTGGGGAGTAATGCCTGCAATTTCTAAATTATTAGAAGCAAAAGTAATTCTCGAGTAACTTTTTGATAAGGAGATTAATTCTTTGACTTTAAATCTAGATTCTAGGAAGCTTCATATCGTATTATCCGATGGTATTGAAATTTATATCATTTATAATGATCATGGTGAATATGGTTATAATATCCTATTTTCCAAGCTTGATTTAGATAGATGTAGATTTGATAACTATGACGATCATTGGGATGTTGATTCTCGTCCGCACCATTTCCATCCAAGAAAAAAAACTGAAGTAGAATCAAGTAAAATGTCTGGAAATCCTAAAGATGGCATTCCATATCTCAATAAAATGCTTAAGTCAGGTAAACTACATAAAACAGAATAATGTTATTCCAGTAAATAAAAATGCTAAAACCAACAGAAATATCTGATTTTATAAGAAATATTTGAAATTATAGTGAGAAGAGACCACAAAAGTATTGTAATACAGAGAAAGAATAAATAAAATCTATTTTTTAGCCTTCCTAAACTAATTCTTCATAATAATACGAAGATATATCCTTAATAATTAATTTTTTTAACTTTAAGATTATCTATATCTTCAAAGTGAGTCTCTGTAGTATAGATAAATATTTTCCGGGTTAGAGCTTCAGCAATTATAATTGCATCTACCATTGAGAGGAAATTATATTTACATTTAAGTTCTCCAGCCAATATTGATATATTCTCGCTAACGGGTATAAAATCAATGATATCTCCTTTCCTTAGATTTTCCATTAAAATTTGAGCGTTAATTTTTCCTTTTTCTCTGCATAAATGATTGAAAAACTCAATATAATTCAATTCCGATGATATGAAATTGTATTTATTTTTCTTTTTAGTTTTGATTTCTTTAAGTGTTTCTTCATGATTACTTAGATACAAACTAATTACGCCTGTATCAAGAAAAATTGTATTTTTCATTAAAACTGCCTTTGGTATAGTTTTTCTTTCTCATTTTCTATCTCTTGTTTGCGTTCTTTAGAGATTTCTTCAATGATCTTGATACTTGTTTCCATATCTAATATTGATTGTAGTTTCTTTTCTGAGAGATATGGTAATATTTTTATTCCTTCTAAAGGGTGATCAATAATTATCACTTTATCACCATCTTTCCATCCGTACTTTTTCCGCATTTCTGATGGGATTGTGATTCTTCCATGATTGCTAATATTAACTATTGTCATGTGATACACATAGGAAGTAAAGGATTTAAATTTGCTTATAATTTTTAAAGTTTGCTTAGCATAATTCTTATTTTTTGTGACCGCTTTTAGGACATAAGAAGGAAAAACAAATAAAATGATATGAATGAAAACCGAGGATAAGTTACAAAAAATAAAGTTTGAAGAAATTCAGGAACCCGAGGATTTCCATATTATTTCTGATAATGAAGATCTTGTCTTAAATTCGAAAGAGGCTGTGGAATTATTGCTAGATGAGTTAGAGTCAGTAGAATATGATGAAGATTTAGCTAATTTTTATTCAAAATTTCATAATGAAATTGATGACCGTACAATGGAATAGTAAATGAAAAATTAAAGTTACAAAAACAAACTCTTATTAATTTAATTCATTATGTACAAATAGATTATTAAAATTTGATTGATTATAATGAGAATTTATCTTGA
>JAUWHC010000128.1 GCA_030606095.1 Promethearchaeota archaeon
GATTTTAAATAATCGTCTAATTTGTCTGGATCTCGGTGAGCAGATATAATTTGAAGCTCGTAAGTTATTTTGTTTTCTTCTAAAACTTTCTCTGCTTTTTCATATACTTCTTTATCTGAAGTACTACCCGCAATAATTGAAACTAAAGTTATTTTATTATTATTTGTGTGTGTATCTGACATATTTAATTTAAATGTCCTAAAAATAAAAATAACACTAATAAATTCTTAATAATTTTTTGGCTAAATTATCAAAAAGAAACATTTCATTGTTAAGGTTCAAAAACAATTTTATCAAAAACTTTAATATATTTTTAAATATTTTCATAAATTAATATCAATTGAACTTAATATAAAAATAATCTTAAAAATTTGAGGGAATTATAAATATGGAATTAAATGAAGTATGGTTAGTTGATTACGCGCGAACTGCATTTTCACGATCAAGACCCGCTCAACCAGAAAGGGATGTATTCGGGGAAATTAAAGGAGATGAGCTTCTTGTACTCTTACTGAAAAACATGTTTGAAAATAGATTGGCAGACAAAAGCATTGAAAAGAAGGATATAGATGAATTTACGATTGGATGTTCTTTTGGGGTAGGAGAACACTGGACTTATGGAGGTAAACTTCCTACTTATTATGTAGATATGGATGAAAGAACATCTTGTGTATTTTTAGATAAGGCATGTGGATCAGCAGCAGCAGGGTTTAACTTAGGATTTTTGGAAATTGCAATGGGTTATAGTAAATGTGTTTTATCAACAGGTATTGAACATCTCACGCGAGTCCCTATGGGCATAACAAACCAATGGATTAAGCCAAACCTCGCAATTGCTAGTAAAGACTCACCTTTCTATATACCAGAATATGCACGAAAAGGTAAATACGATGTACTTGTAGCAACAGATATGTTGGCTACGGCACAAAAATTATTCGAACAGGAAATCCCGAAATTTACAAAGGAAGATATGGATAAATTTGGAGTAAGAGCACATAATTTAACTATTAAAAGCCAAGAAGAAAAATGGTTCACCTCAGGTGTTAATGGAGGAGAGATTATTCCAATTGAAGGTCATGTAGAAGGAAATACTGAGGAACCAATGATGGTTGATAGAGACATGGCAGCAAGAAAATCAACTCTCGAATCTGTTGCAAAGTTAAGGGCTGTTTCCAAGCCTTTTTTCATTAAAAAAACAGCAACTGGGCAAGAACTTGGTCGAAAAGGCTATATGGAATTTGTAGGTAATAAGAATGGTGTAATCACTGCAGGGAATGCTTCTCCTTTAAATGCTGGAGCTACAGCATGTGTCTTGATGAATGCTAAAGAGGCTCAAAAAAGAGGTATTAATCCTTTAGCTAAAGTTGTTTCTATTGGATTTGCAGGTGTAGATCCTACAGTTATGGGACGAGGACCTGTTCCTGCCTCAAAAATGGCGCTAGAACATGCTGGATTAACCGTTGATGATATAGATTTTTGGGAGATTAACGAAGCTTTTTGTATAGTGGCATTAAATTGCATGGATAAACTTGGTATTCCTGAAGAAAAAGTAAATATTAAAGGAGGCTCTACTGCAATTGGTCATCCATTGGGTGCTACAATGTGTCGCTTAATTGGGACTGCAGCTCGCATCCTAAAAGATAAAAAAGCCAAGTATGGTATGGCTAACGCTTGTTGTGGTGGTGGCCAAGGAGTAGCAGTTTTATTGGAAAATATTGATAAATAATCAAATTTTATTTTTAACGCATTAAATATTTTTTTTTTATTTTATTTAAATTAATATCAATTGAACTTAATATAATAATAATCTTAAAAATTTGAGGGATTAATAAATATGGAATTAAAAGAAGTATGGCTAATTGATTATGCGCGAACAGCATTTTCTCGCTCTAGGCCAAAACAACCAGAAAGAGATGTATTTGGTGAAATTAGAGGCGACGAACTTCTTGCTAAATTATTAATGAAGTTTTTTGATCAGAAACTTGCGGATAAGGGAATCGAAAAGAAGGATATTGATGAGTTCACAACTGGATCTGCAATGGGTGTATGGGAAAATTGGACCTACGGTGGAAGGCTTCCAATATTTTTAGCAGACTTTCCTGCTGAAACACCTGCTTTATTTGTTGATAGGCAGTGCGGATCTGCTGGTAGTGGAATGCATGTTGGAATTATGGAAATTATGACAGGTTTAAGTAAAATCTGTCTTTCAACAGGCGTCGAACATATGACTCGCGTCGATATGCAGAATAATCACATTAACCCAAATCTGAAAATGATTAATAAAAAAAGCGAATGGTATAGACCTCAGTATGATTTAATGACAACAATTAATATGATTCAAACTGCACAAAAATTGTATGAACAAGATGTACCGACTTTCCTTAAAGAGGATTTGGATAAATTTGGAGTGAGGGCTCACAATTTAACGGTTGAGAGCCAAGAAGCAGGATGGTTTAAGGGTGAAATTATCCCAATTGAAGGCCATGTTGAAGGTAATATAGAAGAACCATTAATGGTAGATCGTGATATGGCTGCGAGAAAATCTACATTAGAAAGTGTTGCAGGATTGCGTAGATTATCAAAACCTTTTTATTTAAAGAAGAATGGGGGTAGAGCTGGTTATAAAGAGAGGGAAGGAACTGCTGAGGGCGTAATAACTGCCGGAAATTCTTCACCTTTAAATGCCGGAGCTACTGCCTGTATAGTAATGGATGCTGAGGAGGCTAAGAAACGAGGACTTGAACCAATGGCTAAAATTGTTTCGATTGGATGGGCAGCCGTCGATCCCAGTGTTATGGGTCGTGGACCCGTTCCCGCAACAGAAATGGCATTAAAACATGCTGGATTAACTGCTGACGATATTGATTATTGGGAAATTAACGAAGCGTTCTGTATCGTTGCTTTAAGTTGTATGAATCACTTTAATATTCCTGAAGAAAAAGTGAATGTCATGGGTGGTTCTACCGCAATTGGTCATCCATTAGGCTCCACAATGGTAAGATTACCAGGAACTCTAGCTCGCATTCTAAAAGATAAAAAGGCTAAGTACGGCGTTGCAAACGCGTGTTGTGGTGGCGGACAAGGCGTCGCTACAATACTTGAAAATCTTGATGCCTAATCAAATTTTATTTTTAACATAACTTATCTTTTTTTTTATTTTATATTTTTTAATGAGAATTAGAAATCTTCAATTTTTTTTTAACTTCCTATTTATTTTTGGAAATTATTCTAGAAATATTTAAATATGAAACATACAAAATATGATCTCTTAATGATCGATACAATCTTTCCATTAATGGAAACCCTTTCAAACATCTTCCTCAATAATTTATTTTTTTATTTATACTTAATATAAAGTTTTTATATGATCTTTTTCTAATTAATAATTATCATAAAAGAAAGTTAAAATTGATTAAAATGCCTGTTTATAAATCAATAGTCTTGGTTGCAACGAGTGAATTGAATTGGGCAGACGCAGTTCGCGTTGGTTATTCCGAAGCTAAAAAATCTCTTCGAGGAATACGAAATATCCAAATTATCGAATCCGATGTAAAAGTTAAAGAAGATCAAGATAAATTAATATATAGAGTACGAATGCGAGTAAACTTCCAAATCGAAAGATAATTTAAATTAATCTCCCATTTTTTTTTTTAATTTAACGACATATTTCAAATATATTTTTTTAAAAAATTTAATTTTAAAAAGAGTAATAGTCTAGATTTTCATACTTACTTAATTTGAATGTATTAAGATTAGTAATTGTTATGGAAGAATTAATAGAATCTTATGGATGGTATATTATTGCGGGGATAATTACCTTAGTTGTATTAATCACATGTTGCATAATCAATAATAGACTTCTGAAAAAATAGTTGCAAATAATTCGGGCGTAGCATTCGGTTGGTACTGTTTAATTAATCCCTAAACCATTTCTATTTAGATCGTCTATTAATTTTGGTAACAATTCTTTATTTATGTTAAGATAATCGCCGTCTAATTCAAAGTTATACTTTTGTCCCCATTTAATTAGAACTTTTATTAGAGTCTCTTTGTTTAATTTGAGTAGTTCTTGTATCATATCAACCTTAATACGTTTTGAAACGCTTAATAATGCTATTAGTCGTTCAATAACGCTTGCATTTTCTTTAGGTTCGGTTTTTGTTTTATTTAAGTTATCTAGCTTCTGTCTAGTGGCCATAAGAGCTTGTTTAGCGTAAACAAAATCGGGATCGATTTTTAAAGCTTTTTGGTGAGCTTCTATAGCTTTTTCTAAATTTTCTTTTTCTTCATAGATTAGACCAATGTTATAATGGCAATGCTTATAATCCGGTTTTATAGAGATCGCAATTTCACAAGCGTTCAACGCTTCTTCAAATAATCCTAAGTTAAAATAGGCGATCCCGAGGTTATAATGCGCTCTATAATTATGGGAGTCGATCTCTATTATTCTTTTAAAAATTTTGATCGCTTTTTCATACTCTAAAACGTAATAATCGTTAAGGAAACCCCCGTAAGCAAATAAAGCGTTAATAAGGTTTTTTTTAATTTCGAGCTCGGGGCTTTTTTTGAACAAATCCTCTAAAATATCTATACCTTCTTCGAAATCTTCGTTATCTACTAATCGCTTTGCTTTTTCAAGGATATCTTTGTCGTCAGTCAATTGTGTTCACTTAAATCTCATTTTCGTACCAAATATTTGGCGATTTTTTTACTCCAAGCTTCATAAATACGCTTCTTAAGGCACCGTCTGAATCCGGACAGATGTAATACACTTTATCTAATTTAAGAGTTTTCTTTATGTATAGTTGTAGTTCTCTAATTATTTTTTCCTCAATTCCTTTTTTGTAAGAATCCTCTTTTTTGGTTAAAATTTGATGAATAATTGCTCGATCGTTGCCTAAATAATCTTTAAAAGAAGTATATGTTCCCCAACCAACAATTCTCCCCTCCTCTTTAGCAACCACCATAGAATTTCTATATTGAAGGTCTAAAACTCTTTTATTTATCTCTTGCTCGAATTTTTGCCAATGTGAGAAGAAGTAAGATTTATTTTCAATAAAATCTTCAAAAATTTCTTTGAGTACCTCTCGGTCTAATCGAGGATCGTATCTATCGATGTTTATAATCATGATAGTACTAATGATTAATGGTTTTATAATATTTTTTCTTTTCAATTTTACTTTAATTAATCTTTAATAAAAACTCTTTTTTATATTCTGAAATATTAGAACTTATGAAACAGACAAATGAAATAGAAAAATTGAATATACCTTTCAAAAAAACCAACGAGGACGTTACGCTTCCTATAACTTCAAAAAAAGGAGACGCTGGCGCTGACGCTCGAATTAGTGGATTTAAACAAATAGTTAATGAAAACGGTAAAAAAGAATTAATCTACCTTGATACTGACACTTATACGCTTAAACCCCTAGAGCGAGTTGGGTGCCCTTTAGGGTTCGCTACAGCTATCCCCGAAGGTTATTACTTTAAGGTCGTTCCCCGCAGTGGTCTCGCGCTATGGGAGGGAATATCAATCGTTAATAGTCCCGGTACTATAGATTCTGGTTATAGAAACGAATGGATGGCTGTTGTTGTTAACCTTTCAAATAAAGATGTGGTCTTGAAGAGAGGAGATCGCATATGCCAAATTATTCTTGGTAAAATTTACGATTTTGAAGTTGTTGAGACAGATATGCTGCCTGATTCTGAAAGAGGATTAGGAGGATTTGGTTCGACAGGAAAAAATTAACTTAACTTTAAACTTAAATGCTTGGAGTTTGAATTAATATTATGGTTGAACTTTCAGTAGAAGAAAAATTTATTATTAAAAATTTAAAGGAAAATGGTGGGAGCCTTAATTACAAGGAATTACAAACGCTCTGCCAAGAAGAATTTGAAGGTGTTAGGTTAATCTTGAAAAAACTAAAGGAAAAACAGATTGTCAGCTATGAGGGAGTAATTCCCGGGTATTCCGCGGAAATTAAACTTAAAGAAGACTCTTAGTTTAAAAAGCATATTGATTTGAATTTCCTTCTAATTATTTATGTGCTATAAGGACATTAGTTTTTATGTAAAACCTATATTTTAAGATTAATTACTAAAATTAATTAGTTAAATTGAAAAAACCACACAGTTTTGAATAATTTTGACCGAATCTAATAATTTTGAACCATATAAAGACCACTTTCTGTATAAGATATTAAATCCAAAGAGTTTAGCAATTTTTGGAGCCAATAATAATTTGTTGACAACAATGGGTTCGATGCAGCTTCGAAACATTATCGCTGGTGGAGGATTTAATGGCAATATTTACCCAGTTCATCCTAGATTGGATGAGGTTCAGGGTTATAAAGCGTATAAATCCGTAAAAGATTTACCCGTAGTACCCGATCTTGCTTTTCTTATATTACCTACGAGAGTAGTTCCTCAAGTTATGGAAGAATGCGGAAAAAAAGGGATTAAAAACCTTTTAATAACTTCTGGTGGTTTCAGAGAGATTGGAAAAGATGGAATAGAATTATCTAAAAAAATTGACGAAATTTCAAAAAAATACAACATGAGATTTGTCGGCCCTAACTGTCTTGGAATATATAATGGATGGTATGGATTTCCTGAGAAAAAAGAAGCCTATTTTAACACTTTTTGGCCTTATGCAATACCTGAACGGGGAAATATTTCTATTATAAGCCAATCCGGAACAATCGCTGCCCAAACTTTCTGGCATGCGAAAGAGATGGGTGTTAGGATTAGTAAATCGCTTTCTGTAGGTAACGAAAGAAATATTGATATGGTAGATTTTTTAGAATATTTCAAAGACGATCCTCAAACAGGTGTAATCGGACTTTATATTGAAGAGATAAAACGGGGAAAAGATTTCATTAAATTGGTTAAAGAGATCACTCCAAAAAAGCCAATAGTTGCGATCTATACGGGAGGAACTAAAGCAGCAGATAGAGCAATCAAGAGTCATACAGGCTCTTTAGGTGGCAATCAAAAAATTTATGACGCAGTTTTTAAAGAATCTGGAATCATCTCTACTAATTCTATAACAGACTTCTTGTATTACTTAAGGACATTGTCCTTTGCTCAAAATTAT
>JAUWHC010000068.1 GCA_030606095.1 Promethearchaeota archaeon
GATCTGGGCCGGAGTTTGGAAGAGTTGTTCCGAACTTTATTCGTCAAGCGTTAAGCGACGAGGATATAACAATTTTTGGCGATGGTTCTCAAACTCGCTCTTTCATTTATGTTGTAGATGAAATTGAAGGGATTTTAAAGGTAGTATATAAAGACGAAGCAATTGGAGAAGTTATTAATTTGGGCAACGATAAAGAATACACTATTTTACAATTAGCTAAAATCATAACAGATTTGACTAATTCTAATTCAGAAATTGTATTCAAGTCTTTACCTATTGACGATCCTGCTAGAAGATCTGCTGATTTAAGAAAAGCAAAAAAAATTCTAAATTGGCAACCTACAACTTCTTTAGAAGAGGGGTTATTGAAAACAATAGCTTGGTTTAAAGATAATGTTCAAAATGAAAAGTAAAGAAGGAAAAAAAAAAGTACTTAACAGTTATAAAGAATTTGATAAAATTCTCAAAATTGTCTTAATTATCGGTATAGTTGTTGTGTCTGGCTTTATAATTTATGCCGTATTAACTCCTAAACCGGGTTATTATTATCTTGGTATTTTGAATTGGGAAAAAAAAAGCAGAAAATTACCGTACAGATGCGGAAGTTGATGAAAATATTACTTTCTATATTTCTGTTGGAAATTATTTAAATCGTGATTTTTCATTCCATATAGAAATTTTGAAGGGAAATAACGATACTGTATTAGGTCCATCACCCTCGTTAAACGCAACCTCATTTGCAAATTCGTCGACAATTACTTTACACCATAGAGAGGTTTGGATTTCAAGTGCTTTTAATATTTCTTTTTCACAGACAGGAACGAATCAAATTATAATTGCGGAATTATGGGAAATCCCTCCTGTAGGTATTAGAAGATTTTTTAATGTGGTATATTTTAGATTAAACATTACTTCTTAGTAATCGTGAAAATTAAATCATAATAATTTAATTTTTAGATCCAATAATTTGTACATCTTTGACCCTTACATACGGGGCTTTAAATGGACCGTAAATTCTATAATCTGTTGATACGGCTTCAATTTTTTTAAATAAATCCAATAAATTTATTCCAAACATAGTTTCGTTTAAAGCTTGTTTTATTTCTCCATCTTTAATTAAATTTCCTTGAGAGATTAATCCACTAAAATCCCCTGTAGCAATGTTTGCCGAATCTCCGGTAGTATTTAAGAATATACCTTCTTTAACATCTTGTATCATTTCTTCTACAGAAGAAGTTCCAGTTTGCATAACGAAGTTTGATATACCTATAGAAGGGACAGAATAAAAGGACCTTCTAGAAGCATTTCCAGTGCTTTCAACGCCTTCCTTCCCTGCTGTATAACTGTTGTGTAATAAGCCCGATTTTAAAAAAATTCCTTTGTCTATAATTTTTTTATTCCCGCAAGGGACGCCCTCTCCATCGAAATTACTAGATCCTATGGCTCCATCTATTAATGCGTTATCTTCAAGAGTTAAATATTCAGAACCAATAACTTTTTCTCTCTTATCAACCAGAAAACTTCGTTTATATTGAAATAGTTCTGCGTTTATGGCAGAAGAAATTGGGTTTAAAATAAGATTTATAGTCCCTTTAGGAGATAAAATTACAGGCATTTTTTTAGGCTTAATTTTAATTCTATTAAGATTTCTTTTCGCGTTTTTTAAAGCTTCAATCGCGGTATTTGTTCCGTTAATATCCTTTAGATTTCTTTTCATTTGGGATTCGTCCCCATTTGAAGTTTCTCCAGTAATTTTATTTTTTACAATAATGTTGGATGAAATTGAAAATACTGTTTCTTTTTCAAATACTTCGATATCATTTGAATTGAATACATAGGAGATATTGTAATTAGATGTGAAATCACCAGATTGAGAAATCGCTAAGTCATCAACTTTACATACATTAATCAATTCTTTAACATATTCAATTGAGTCTTCGATGGTTAATGTTTTTATATTGGCATCGTATATTTTTTTAACATTAGGATAAGTTTTGTATTTTAACGGCAAATTTTGAAAGTGAGGATCGGCAGTGCCTGCATTCATCATTTTTATAGCGTTTTTAATAATTTTTTCTATTATTTTTTTATTTAATTTATTTGTGAACGCAAACCCTAAAGAACCTTTTTTATTGTAAATTCTAATCGAAATTCCATGGTCCCTTCCAATTTCACTGTATTTTATTGAATTTTCTTCGAGTTCGATGTTGGTATATTCGTTCTTGCCAACGAAAATTTCTGCACATTTAAAATCTGGAGCCTTTTTTTCGGCGATTTTTATCCCATAGTTAGCAAGCTCAAAAATATCAATCGTATTATTCATTTAATTTAATCCCCCTACGGTTATATTGTCGATCCTAATGTACGGCCCTCCATCACTTACATGAACTCTCTGACCACCCTTACCACATATTCCAGATGAAAAGCCGAAAGTATTATTATCACCAATAGCAGTGATTTTTTTTAAAACTTCTAAAATCATACCTGACAACGCAACATCTCTCATTAATTCCTGTTTTTCTCCGTTTTTAATTTTATAGGAAAATTTACATTTAAATTGGAAGTTTCCTGTGGTCGGATTCGTATAACCGTATAAAAAATCTTCACAAAGAATTCCATTTTTTGTGTCTTGAATCATTTCTTCGACATTCCAGTCTTTTGGTTCGATGTAAGTAAATCCCATTCGAACTTGAGGCTTAGAAGAGCTAGATGAAGCTCTTCCATGACCATTTGGAGGAACACTCATTCTAGATGAGGTTTCTAAGTTATGTAAATAATTTTTAAACACTCCATTTTCAATTAACACTGTCTTTTGGGAAGGGATCCCTTCATCGTCTGTAAAATAACTCCCAAATAACTCATATGGTAATCCAAATTTAGAACCTTGTCCCATAGAGGGATCATCCACTACATTAATGTCGTCAAAAGCCACTTCTTGACCAATCTTTCCTTCCAAAATGCTTTCCTTGCTCAAAACCAAATCTGCTTCACACGCGTGTCCAAATGCTTCGTGAATTAAGGTTCCGGCAAGTTTAGGATCGGCTATAATCGTAAATTTTCCTCCTACTGGAGATTTTGCTTCTAATAATTTAATCGATTCTTGTGCTGTTTTAACGCTTAAATTTTCTGCTTTCTCTGTAGATAATATTTCGAACCCCCCTAAACCTCCGACAGAATTAATCGATCTTTGGATTACACCCCCTTTTTGGGAATAAACTATGTTCAACAAGCGTAAATATGAAAGATCTTGATAAATATTACTACCAAATGAGTTTATAAAAACATAGCTTTTAACGCCATCCATGTAAATCGTGTGCGTGTTTTTTATCTTTTTAGAATAATTAGATGCAATCTTTTCATGATGTTTTACGAGAAGAATCTTTTCTTCAATATCTACATCTGCTAGCTTTCTCTTACTCTTAATTTTAAAACTTTTATTAATAGGATCAACTTCTTTAATTTTGAACTTGTGTTTTGATAAAGATTCTGTTAATTTCGCTAGCTTAATTGATTTTAAAAAGATTGTTTTAATTAAATCTTTGTTAAGATCTTTCAACACATAAAATCCTACTCCCCCATTCGCAAAAGTTCGTATTCCACAATTTGTAATTTCATAGGAAGAGATTTCTGTACTTTTTTGATCCGTAAAATCTATGGTTGTTCCATTGCTTATCGTTGCTCTTATATCCCAATAATCGATCTTATTAGCAGCGAGTTGATTTAACTCCTTAATTAATTGGTCATCAATAAATTTTAATCCATCAATAACTTCCATTTTTGCACTTATTTCTATTGATTTTATTAAAAGAAAAAAATTTTGATATCTTTAAAAGTTTTAACAAAAAATCTTACAATACAAACTATAACTTTTTTTTTTTACATTCTTTACAAGGAGTCTTAACCCTTTTTATATTCTTTGCAGATTGTTCAAATTCATATCCACATACTACACAAATCCATTTTAATTCACTATTCTCGTTTTTATACTTTTATCATACGGAGATAAAAGTATTAGATTTTTTTCTTTTGCAATAGCACTTAGCAATTCATTTTTAGTTAGTAATTTGTGATCTTTATTTTCTTCTCTATATTCTTTGTCGAGCTCGTTAAAATATTCCAAACTCTGAATGACGCCCATCTTATCTAAAATTGCCTTAAGTTCTGTATAATTCGTAATTCCAAATTTCCCTGTAATTCTAGGAATCTTTACTCTGGATATATTATAAAATCCATATTTTTCGAACAGATCTGAGGATGTTTCTGACTTATCAACATTTATAAAAAAATCTTTTATTGCCGGATCTTTAAAGGTGCTGTACCCGTCAGGATTATCCAAATATTTAAAGATTTCATCAATGCTCCTATCATCTAAAAAGCACTTTGCCTCTTTATAATTCCGTACTCCAAACGGACCAAGAATTTGTTTTATTTTTCTACTAACTGTACTACCTCCAAAACCATATTTTGTCAAGTCTTCTCTCTTTTCCGAATTTTTAACATCATTCAAAAATTGTTTTTTGTCTTCTATAGGAATAATATTATCTTCTTGAACTCTGCCTAAAATTTCTAACCTCTTGTTTAAAGTCTTGGAGTCTTCATTTCTAAGCTTTTCCCAAACTTTCTTCTGAGCTTCACTAAAGATCTCGCTCATTTTTTCTTTATGTCCTTCTCTCTCCCAGACTTCCTTTATTCCATTGCTTGTCTTTTCTCGGTATTTAGGTTCTTGCCACTTCCTTCTTGAGATCTCCCTAATTTTTTCTATAGTTTCTGGAGCATGTCTTCCACCTCTTCCCCCATCATTCATGTTATAACCATATGTAGGATTCTTATATCTTAATGCGTTTGATTTAAATTTCTTAATATAAAATATTTCCTTTTCGTCTAACTCAGATTGACTGTAAGCAATATCAAATAACTTCAAATCCCATACTTCACCCCCATACTTAATAATGGCATTAAATATATATCTTGCTTGTATTGGTTGAGAGTTTTTTTTTTCTCTCCTTCTTTTTAATTGTGAAGCTTTGTTTATAATAGATGACCATTCTTTTTCTATGAGTACTGTAGTCTGTCCAATATATTTTTTGTTTCTACACGCTTGATTTGTTGATACATAAATGAAACCGCAAAGGTTTCTTATTTTTTTTAAAAATTTCTTTTCCCCATAAGCAAAACCCTGATATGAAGATATATCTTTTGCAATATTATAGATTACGGGTGGAATTTTTTTAAGTTGATCAACGGATAAACGATCTAGCAATTTAGTTTCATTTTTTAAAATTAGGAATATTTTTCTTATCAATTGAAGAAAAAACTCTTTATCTACACATAGATTTGAAAAAAAATTCAATATATCGGCTTCACTTTCAAATAAAAGATTTCTAATTTTACCTGAAATTATTTCTTTTTTGCTGCTCTTCTCATTAAATTGTTTTCCTGTCAAGAATTTTTTCGACTCATTTATATGCTCTTCTACATCTGTATTTATTAACTCCTCTGGATTAAAGAAAATTGGTTTTTGAGGTATAGAAAATTTTATCTCTTTTTGATTTAATTTTGATTTTTTAGATTTCTGTACTTTTTTGATCCGTAAAATCTATAGTTGTTCCATTGCTTATCGTTGCTCTTATATCCCAATAATCGATTTGGTTTCCCGCTTCTTGAGTTAGGTAATTTATAAAATCGTTATCAAATAGCTTTAATTCGTCTTTAATTTCCATAGTATTCACCAAATCACCGTATATGAATTATTAATAAAAATTTATTAATATTATATTTAGAATCATTAAAAGATTGAAGAAGAGAGGTTTAAATAATTTTATTTTTTGAAATATTTTTTATTCAAAATTATCTTTTGGGTTAAGATAATAAAAAAGAGATTCTTTTTCTCCACCCATCTTTAGTTTCTTGATTATTTTAATGGCTTCTTGAAGCGATACCATCTTGGAAATTTTAACAGAATTTTTAAACTGAAACGACCGATTACATTTCCAACATTTTTTTGATTTTAATATCTTTTTGCTATAAAACCATTCGCCACAGTGATAACACCGAAAAAAGTAGAACTTTTGAACATTGCGCATCTTCTTAAGGTGATAACAAAAAAATTGATTTAAATTTCCAGTAAGGCTACGAGTTTTCTAACATACAATGTATATTTTGATATTAATATAAGAAACTGGTAAAAATAAATTTCCAATATTAAATTAAGAAAAAACCTTCAAGAAACAGACTACAACGTAAATCTCTTCACAATTTTTACTGTCGGAAACATATTCGCCGTTTTAGAAGCTATTTCCGATTCTATTGAAGGCGTTGCGGATTATATTATAGTTCTTCTTAAAAGTACGAGCGGTCTTTAAGTCAAAATAATTAATATAAGAACGAAATCAACATCAATTTATAGAAATTAGGTTTTAAAATTAAAAAATAATGAAAAATAATGAAAAAATCTTAATTAATTTAATGGAGCGAAATTAAAACTGATATTTTTAAGGAGTTCTTTATACCTTGAGCGCAATGTGACTTCCGTAACGGAAATTACGCGCGAAATATCTTTCTGACTTACTTTAACGTTTCTCAACTTCGCAACAAGATATATGGCGCCCGCACATAGTCCTTTAGGATCCTTACCAGATATCGATGTAGTTTTAATAAAATTTTGAAGTACGCACATCGCTTCTTTTTCGACTTCAATCCCTAAATTCAAATCTGCGCAATAACGTGGAATGAGCGTAATTGGATCTATATGCGATATTTTTAAATTTAACTCCCGAATCAATATTTTATAGCACTTTTTTACGATATTATCATTAATAGAGGCTTCCTCTAATATCTCTTGAAGAGTAATAGGTACTTTTTCGTCTTTACACGCATAATAAGCACACGCTGCAATCATGCCATTAATTGACCTACCTCTTAATAGTTGTCTTTTAAAAACTTCTTTATACAATCGTACTGCTGATTTTTTTACTCTTTCAGGAAAATTTAAGTTGCTACCAATTCTCTTTAATTCAGTTATAGCCATTAACATGTTGCGTTTCTCCCAAGATAAGTGCGTATTCCACTTAGCAGCCCGTCTTAAATCTGGGTTTTTGATTTTTGTCCTATCAATAACAGTACTTAAGCCAATATCTGGCATCAAAATCGACATAGGAGATCCAGTACGCTCCTTTCTATCTTTTTCGTGTTTAGAATAGGCTCTAATTCCGCTATGGTTAATGTCTAAATTTCTCTCACCTACAACCAAACCACATTGTTGGCAGACGGTTTCCCCTCTTTCTAGAACATTGATTGTATGTCCCGCGCATTCGGGGCATAAATTTGATAACATATTTATTTCTACGACCATTTTAACATACCTCTTTCCTATTCATGTAAAAATTATCTTTTTTTAAATTTTTTTTTTCATTTTCCTATTTTTCATAGGAATCAATTGATAACAAAAATTGTTTTTTGTACACACACAATTTTGATTGTTACACAAATTAGTCTTCATGCATATTTAAACATTACTATTTTAAAGAAATAATTTACGGATTATAACAACAAAAAATTTTTTTTGATAACTAATTCTTTTTTTTTCTGTGAAAAAAATGAATTTGAATATAAATATTTTTAATGGGATTAAAAATCTATATAATATCGATATATACCAAAAATAAAGATTCTTTTTTGTCGGGATTGAATTTTTCGATTTCATAACAAGGAATTATTTTGGAATGTGGAAATCTGTTAAAACTTCATTTTTTAATAAGATTGCACGACTTAAATTACTCAAAAAAAAATAGTTGCTTAAATGTGAGCAAAAAATTTCTATTTAGATAATATTAAATAATATTTCTAATACTAATCTTTTGGAAAAAATCGTGTGTTAAGGTGAAATACTAATCACAGAAGAACGGAGAAACTCGGACAAATCGGAAGATAGGTCAGAAAAAGGAGACTATAATTCAAAAACTGAGAAAGAGCAACTTGAAATTATAAAGGGGAAAAAAACTGAAAAAAACGGCGGTAGCCCTCGAATGACTGAAAAAGAAATTAAAAACCTTGATTTAGACGACGAAAAAATTAAACATCTCATGAAGAAATATGTGAAAGAAACGGGTAGATACGCGATTTGGCGGGGAGCTGTAACAGAGGGATTTAAGAAATGGCTGAAAGGCGAAAAAATATATACGCGAGATAAAGAAAGAATTTCTTTATATGTAGCTGACGACACTAAGGATGAGTGGCAGGAATTCATTAACACAAACAAAAGAGATTTTCCTACTTTTTCTGAGCTAATAAGGCAGAGCGTCAAGTCGTTTATTGAAGACTCTAGTAAAGTTTCGAACGAATTATCAAAGCTTAACACGAAAACAATATCCAAAATATCTCACGCGTTAAAAGAACCGTTAACTTCTATTAAAGGGTACTCTCAATTATTGCTTGAGAGCGAAGAATATAAAGATAAAATGAGTAATCACGTAAAAGAAACTGTGAAAAATATCTTTGATCAAAGCAATTTGTTAGAGAATATTATAAAGAATTTCTTAGACAACATCAAACCAGATAGTTCTCAATACGACATTTTATTAATTGAAGACGACTTAGCGACAATTAGATTGATTACTAGTTATTTTGAAAGCAAAAAATTCACTTGTAAGGGTGTAGTTAGCGGAGCGAAAGGATTAGAAGAACTACGAAGAACTATACCTAAAGTCATTTTATTAGACATAATTTTACCAGATTTAAGTGGATACGATATTTGTAAAACCATAAAAACTGATAACTTTTATAAAAAAATTCCTGTGTACTTTCTTACGGCCATTTCGGCGTCTGAAGTAAAAAAATACATAAAAGAAACAAAAGTAGATGGTTTTATTCTTAAACCTTTTAATTTTTCTGATTTTGATGTTATTTTTAAAATATTAAACGGAAGAGCAAAATAATTAGAGTCAGATTCTCCTATAAAAATCCTTTATTAGAAGAAAAAAAAACTTACATTTAAAGATAAAATATTATTGATTACTTCCATATTATTAAAAAAAAACAATGTTTATTTTTTGTAAAAAATTACTTTTATGTAAACATTTAATATAACAAAGATAGAATTTCGTATAATAACTAAGTATTTATATTAAATTTTGAACAATAAAAAACAATGAAAGTACATTATAAAAATCAAGGTGTTAAAAATTCCTGATGAAAAGAAAAGCAATAACAATTCGAACTATGAAAATAACGATTCTAAACCTAAATTGACCGAAAATGAAATTAAAAATCTTGATTTGAAGAACGAAAAAACTAAAGAACTAATGAAAGAATACGAAGAGGAAACCGATAAGTACGCTATCTGGCGTGGTTCTATAACCGAAGGCTTTATTAAATGGTTGAAAGGAGAAAAAATTTATGATCGCGAAAAAGAGCGAATTTCGCTATATGTAGCCGATGAAACTAAAGCTAACTGGCAAGATTTTATAAATACTCATAAAAATAAATATAAAACCGTATCAAAACTCATTAGAGAAAGCGTAAATTACTTTATTAAACAGAAATCAGGGTTAATCGGTGAAGGTTTGCATAAACTAGACGAGAAAACTCTTACGAACATATCTCACGCGTTAAAAGAACCATTAACATCAATTAAGGGGTTTTCACAACTATTAATTGAGAATTCTA
>JAUWHC010000003.1 GCA_030606095.1 Promethearchaeota archaeon
ATAAAAGCATTTTTTGAGTATACTGGATCATTGAGCCTTTTTATTTGATTTCTTAAGCCATCTTCATCAAATAGCTCAAAATATTTACCATAACTAATTAATTCTTCATCAGTGTAATTATCAATAAGAGCATGATAAGCAAAATTATACCAAAAAAGCATAAGGTTATTTCTTACTTTATATTGCGCAATCATGACTTCTAGGGAATCTTCTTTTGAAATATCTGGACAAAACTCGTTTAATCCAATTTCTACTTGATCTCGATAAGAAAAAAGTACATTAATAGCAAGATCTGCTATACCTTCACTGATTATTAATTTAGGGGAATTCAGGAGTAAAATTGAGTGTTCAAATTGATTTAACTCGCGATATAATATCCATTCTTTTACAGAAAATTCCGTATGATGTCCCGGATAACCTTCGTGAGCAGAATACATCAGTAAAGTAGTCCAGTACATATTAAACTTTGGATTAACTTCTATTCGGCTACTATAATTACCTAAATACCATTCATAGCAAGTCCATTTTATCTTGTCATTGTTTTTTTCTTGTGTTAAATCTAAAAAAATTTGCTCATTTTCAGGCAAGAGATTTATAAACAACTCCTTTGTTCGTGTCTCTGTGATTTTAAGTGCTCTTTTAAAAAATTCGAAAACCATTTCCTCAGGTACTCTTCGTTTTAACCTTAATTTTTCGATTCGTTCTTCTAAACTTCCAGGCCCCCCGTATGCTTCGTCATACTCTCTTTTCAAATTTTTCAGTTCTGATTCATTAGCGGGGTGTAAAGCTACATCGTAAAGTTTTAAAAATTGATCTTTTATTGACATTTCGACTCCATTTAATAATTCTATTGAAGTCCTCATTGCCGTAAGCATTTTTTCTATGTATCGCTCACGCTTCTTATCGTAACCTTGTGCCCCTAGTTGCCTTATTAACGCTTTACAATCAATTAATAGTTTGCTTGGCGAGGTTATAGATTCATTGTCAACAATTTGACGAAGTTTTTCAGGTCCAAAATAAAAATCAATATATCCCTTGATATGTTTGTCAATTCGGAGCGCTAATAGCAAAAATTCTATCCCAAACTTCGTTATTTTTTTCATCTTTAGCCAAACATGGAAATTTCGTTAACATGAAGTTATACTAAATATCAATGTTTTCATTTGTTATTAAAGCTTTACATAATATACTTAATTTTTACATCCGCCACTATCAAATCGGATTTAGGAGAAAATGGTTTAACGATTTTAGAGTTAATTATTTCCTCTATGTACCATCCCATCCTATTTAGCTTGGTTCTTAAATTTTCAATTCCTTTTTCAATTGGATTTGGTTTTTCACAGAATTGATACAAATCTAAAATTCCGCCTGTTTTCTTCATCAGGAAGCATGCTATATCTACATAATTAATAGATTGTTCCGGTAAATTCATTATTATTCTATCTACGCGGTTTTTTAAATTAATTCCTACTTCATTGGATGAATTTTTAAGGTCTACGACATCCATGCTATAAGCAAGAATTTTTCCTTTCAGTTTATTTAATTTTATATTTTCAATAATATATTTATGTGCCGTTGGATTAATATCGAAAGAATAAATTTTTACATCGTTGTTTTTTGCTATTTGAATAGAGATTGGTCCAACCCCCGCAAACATATCTACGATTAATTCATTTTGTGCAAATTTGAGTAAACTTAACCGTTTTCGCTCAAAAACTAATCTTGGAGTGAAATATGTATTTTTTACATCTAATTTAAAAATACAATGATTTTCTTTATGAAAGGTTTCAGGGTTATCTACGCCAAAAATAGGTCGTAATTCTTTTAACCTATATTTTCCTTTTACTTCGCTCTTTTTCTCGTAGACTGTTTCTACTTTCTTATTCACTTTTACTATCGCTTTAGCTACTTTTTTCTTATATAATGAGGTTTTGTCCACACTTAATGAGTTAAATCGATCAAATTCTATTATTGCAATCTTTCCAATAACATCATAGGATTTTGGTATTAAGTCTATAATATCTTCTGGTAATTCGCCTTCTAAAGCTTCTTCAAGGGAGCGAAATTTATGATTTGGATCCAATTTCCCCTTGGCGTTAATAATTTCAAAAGTTAATTCGTTTCCTATGCATTCAATCAATCTATTAACTTTTTTCTCATCATTTATTAAGGGAAAGAGCACATAATGTCCTATATGCATTGTGATTATCCTTTTGTCTAAAATATTCTCATCTGGTAATTTTGTTTTTAATAATCTGAGAAGTTTTTCAGCTGATTCCTTTTCAATTTTTAAAAATTGAGTTTTCTTATTTTCAGTTCTATTCATTTACACCATTGACTTTAAAAAATATTGAAAATTGTTTCTTGGGATTAATTAATCTTTTAATAATATTCCTACTCAATTCGTTTGATGATTTTGTACAATTTATTAAAATGGTTCTATCACATATGAAGTCGCTTTTTCGAAAAACTATGTCTTTTTTACTTAGTAATGTTAATTTTTTGTTACCATAACCGTAAAAAGAATCGGATATTTCATCCACTTTTATGATTACATCAACTTTTTCTCCGTTCTTTATTTTTTTCTTTAATAACGGATTTAAATCGTAACAAGCTTTTGATGCTTTTATCCCTAAAATACATGTTCCTTTTTTAGTAAGATAGTTATCCTTGGTTAATTCTATAGTGGTATTATGAATGCATTGAATAAATGGATGGCCCATTATTTCGATTGTGTCTATTATAGTCATTTCTTATTCTTCCTTTAAAAACTGAAAAAGATCATCTATTTGTTTAACCACACGAGAATTAGATTCGTATATTCTATTTAAGATGCTTTTAAGCCCGTTAATTGGATGTGTGTTTGGAAATTGTGTAGATTCGTTAAATTGGTTAATATAATATTCTGGAATTAGAAGGACGCATTTTTTATAATTATTCGAATTAATTTTTAAAAACGCTTCTGAATTTTTGATAGAATTTTGATAGAAAACATCATTAATAGAAGAAGAATCACATGATTCGTATTGCCCCATTGGAAACGAATCGATTAATTCATATGGAATAATTCCGTAAATCATAGAATAAAAAACCAAATGGATGTCCTTTCTTTGAAGAAGTTGATTGTTATTTATTATATTTACCCAGTTACTTATAGTAGGCGAGTTTTTGCCTTTTACATCCAATTCGGGTAAAATTATTAGATATTTAGCTTCTTTAGGGGGTCGGTAATCGTTAATTATTTTTTGTTCATATCGATAAATTAAAGGTCTATCTACACTTTCGGCAGAAGCATAAAGCCTTCCATGATTTTTATATACTTTCTCATAAATCTCAAAAAAAGGTTTATTCTTTTTTATTAGACTGGCGGCTTTCACTAAATTAGGATGAGCTCGAATTCTTTGTTCGACCAACTCCCATAGATTTCCTTCTCTTATTGCTTGTCTTATCGTTCTCAATTCAGAGAAAGATAAGTATAAGTTGTGCTTTGCGAGTAATTCAACCCTTAAATTATCTTCGAAATTTTTCATTTCCTTAGGAGAAAATTTTGAGCAAATTGGGCAATGGCACGGGAATTCTTCTAATTCTTCAAGATTTTTAGTACCTGTTGATAAGGAAAAATAGCGATTTTCTTTTGCGAATAAAACATATGCCGCAGAATCCATTAAGTCACAACCACAAGCTACAGCTAAAGAAAAATATTGCGGTAACCCTAGTCCAAACATGTGAATTGGTTTGTTGGGAGCAATATACTGTTTTACAGTCAATAACATTTGTGTGGTTAATTCAAACCTGTAATTTAAAAACGCTTTTACTATTCCACCGATAGCATAGACTCCAAAATCTAATTTACTCATTTCGAGTGAGCTTTCTTTCAACAAATCTAAATGTTTTCCTCCGTGTATTGGACCAAACCAATAACAATCTGAGCGTGATCTCCTTAAAATATTACTTTTTGCCCTTTGAATAGTAATTAACACTTTTTCTTTTGCAATATCGTAGTGATCTTCTAATTGCACAGGTATATCTAATATAACAGAAAAATCTGCTCCTATACTTTCTTGAAATTTCTCAATACTATTCGCATCAATATCTAATGAATCGTTATTATACATATACTGTTGAAACGCACCACTATCAGTTGCTATTATTCCATCATAGTTTAAATATTCGTGAAGTCCTTTCTGTAGAACTTGAGTTCTTAAGTTTTCCTTTTTATAAATAATGTATGCGTTAGTAAAAAGACATTGCGCCCCAATTTTCTTTAAATCGAGAGGGGAAATAATGTTTTTGTAAGGATGCACTACTGGAAATAAATTAGGAGTAAGCATCTCTTTATTGTTTAATTTAATGCTACCTAAACGCGCTAATGCATCGATATCATTTATTTCAAATTTCATATTCAATCGCTTCTAATTAAGAATTTGTCAATCAAAAAATTCTTGCAAACGGTTTTCTTGAAATAATTTTTCTAACCAGTCCACTTTCCCTGCGTAATACTTTTCTAAATCTTTGTCTTTTAGAATAATATCCATTATCGTTTTAGTTATTGATTCAATATTTATTTTTGTGGTATCAATTTCTAATATTGGCGTATCTAATTGTTTATTTATAAAAAAATTTACGCAGTTTCCTAAAATTTCTGATTGAACATTTTCTCTAATTTTTTCTATTTTGTATCCCCTTTTTTTTAACCTTATAAATAATTCGTCTGGATCACATCTCAATATTATAACCCAATCGATAAATCGTTCTGGAACAATGTCTGAAAAATGACTTTCAATTATTAAAAACTCAAAATTTTCTTTTCTATATTTTTCTATTAACTTAATCAAAAAGGGAATTAATTTACTGTTATTTATAATAGATGTTTCTCTTTTAGTGTCGTATTCTATTATTAAATTTTCTGAAATTGCTAATTCATTTAAACTAATTACTTTAACTTTAAGGTAATTAGCGATGTTATTTGAAACCGTTGTTTTTCCCGTTCCTGGTGTGCCAGAGATCACTAAAATTTTCATGTTTAAATAAGTAAAATCAACCATCAAATATAAAAATAATATTCTGTAAATAGAAATAAAATTATCTCTTAGTTGTTTCAAGTTAACTATAGTAAGAATTAGAAAAATTAATGAAACATTTAAATGGGAAAGGGGGGCTTCGAACCCCCGACCTCACGGTTATCAGCCGTGCGCTATACCAGGCTAAGCCACTCTCCCGATGCGAACCCGCTTATTTCACCAAATTCAATAAATATTATAAAATTTGGTTTTTAAATATTTACCTAAAGATTAGATATTTAAAAAATTTTTGGGTTCTAAAGCCTCAAATTTTAATAGAATAAAGGGCATACTTTTTTATAATAATCTTAAAAAGTGAATTTTATGTCTAACATTTTAAACTATTCTATTATTGGGCTAGAGGATTATCTAATAAGTTTTGAAAGTTATTGTTCACCATGTGAAATCCAAAAGTTTTGTAAATATGGAAAAACAGAGCCTTTTTCGATAACGATAAACTGTGGCGATTTAAATAGGGCAAAAGAAAAAATTAAATTTGACCAGCTTCAGAAGCTTCAAAAAAAAGAGGATGTCTCTGTCACTTATGAAGAGCTAATTAAGAAAGTGAAGGTAAACTTGCAAAACATATTTAGTCAAATATGGAAAGAAAAAGTCAAAGCTCAAAAAGAGGAAATTAGATGTCTAGATTCGAGAAAAATAGACTCTATGCTAGTTGCCCAACAAGGTCAAGACTGGTGGCAAGATTTTGTTACCACTATGAAAGAAATAAATCAAGAGTGTGAAAAAATCCTATAAATCAACCCTTCAATTGGAATATAGAACCACGAAAACGAATTTAATTTTTTAAATTTGAAAATTTTATGTCTAATATGTGTAGTTTTTTTATAAATAGATTAAATTATTATTAGATGGCAGTTTCGCACTCTTTTCTTGGTTTAGAGAATTTATTTGGAGATATCGCAAATGCTTTAGAAGCGTGGTGTATAGAATTTAACAAATATGCAATAGTATATTTTAAATCGGTTAAATTTATTTTTGTTTTGATCTTGCTGATGTGTGGAATTTTAACTCTATTAAAGTTAAGGGGATTTTATTTCAAATCAAGATTAATAACTTCAGAGAATAAGAAAGATACGAAAAGTCTACTCACTAAACCAAGATTAATTTTAGGGAGTGCTTACATTATTCTAGCTTGCGGGATACTCTTTAATTACCTTATATATTTTTTAATATGGGCTCTTGAACCGCTCCCTGATAGGTTTATTTTTATTTTTATACCTCTTACCGGTATAAACCCTTACATCACGAATAGAATAACTGATATTCGTTCAGCAATTTATCCACATGAAAAAACTTTTTATTACATTATTGCTATGTTTTCTTTTTTCTTCACACTTCATCTAATACTTTCTATTTGGTATTTTATATATAAAAGTAGTAATCCTAGAAAAACTATGATAAATTTGGTGATATCTGTTTCAGGTGTAATAATTTGTGGATTTACAACATTTATGCCATTAATGCTGTAGGATATTGTAAACAGCATATAATTTTAATCGAAAGATTTATATATCTAAGGTGTATATAATTAATTTGCATTCAAGGAAGAAATCAATTTTCAGTCACAAGAAATTTAGATTTTCAAATAATGCGTTTTTCAGTTAGTTTACACGGGAATTTAGTAGTTTTAATATTTAATTTGAGAATTATTTTTTTAAAAAGAGGTTTTCAATATGGAAATAAAATCTGAAATTAGAAATTTATCAAATTTATGTCCAGAATGTGAAGGAAAGACAATTTCAATTCAAGAAAAGGGAGAAATCGTATGTCGTCAATGTGGGTTAGTTATAAGCGAAAGGATTATGGATACAGCTCATAGCGGTAAAAGAGCTTTTACAAAGCAAGAAAAAGAAAGAAGGGAAAGGATGGGATCTCCGATCTCTATTTTGTTGCCTGATATGGGTTTAAGTACCATTATTGATAAAAATAGTATAACAAATCCTGATTTAAAAAGAGCTGCAAAATGGAATTCTCGTATGACATGGGATAAAAGGAATATGTTAATCGCCACAACTGAGTTAAAAAGAATTGGAAGTAATTTAAATTTACCCATTCATGTAAAAAAAGCCGCCATTAGGTTATATATCGAAGCATTTAAGAGAAAATTATTACGCGGCAGATCTATAAATGGGATGGTTGCCGCCTGCTTATACTTCGCTTGTAGAGAAAGAAGAATTCCAAGAACTCTTCAAGAAATATTAGATGAAACTTCTATTAATGCAAAAAATGTAAGAAGATGTTATAGAACATTAATAAGAGAATTAAATTTGAAAGTGCCTTCTACTGATCCGGTCTCTCTTATACCAAGGTATATTGCTGAATTGGGATTAAACGCCGAAACTGAAAAAACAGCAATAAAAATTTTACAGTCTTTTATTTCAAAATATTCAACAAGTGGCAAAGATCCAAAAGGTTTGTGCGCAGGAGCATTATATTTAGTATGCAAAAAGAAAGATAAAAGGATTTCTCAAAAAGAAATTGCTAATGTTGTAGGAGTCACAGAAGTGACTCTTCGTTCTAGGTATAAAGAATTGATAAATAAATTAAACATTAAAATATAAATTTTTTTTTTTAAAATTCTTTTTTCAGAACAAGTTTAATAAAATCTGGAAGTGTTATCAAATAGCTTTGAGCATTAGGAAGCTGTTCTTTGATCTTTATAAATAGTTGAGAATAATGTTCTGCCCTATCTTTTTGTTTTAGAACTTCATTACGCGATTGTTCTCGTATTGGCTCAACAGGAATTCCTCGTAATACAGATCTAGCAGGAATTGTTAAGCCTGGTGGAATTTGGCTTTTATTGATAATTATTGACCCTTCACCAATTGAACTTTCTTCGTAAATAAGAGTACCTTCCATAATTTGAACATAATCTTCCATAAAACACCCTAAAATGGTAACTCCCGACTCAATAATGCAATATCGCCCTATATGAATTGAGCTTTTTTGAGATCTTGTAAACATCATGACACCATTAAATACGGTAGTGTACTCTCCAATGTTAATTTTAGAGTTTTCAGCACGTATAATAGAGCCAGGCCATATAATAGCATTATCATTTACAGTGACATCACCTATTAAAGTAGCAAGTGGAGATACATAACTATTGCTACTGATATTAGGACTTCTTCCGTTATATTCAAGTAATACCATTATTTTTCATCTCTTTAAATAATTCTATTTTATATTAAAACTAAAAAGAAGGTAAAATTTAAACCATTTAAATTTAATTTATTTATTAATTTCTAATGGATTCTTTTCATTATTATTGGAATTATTTCATCCTCCTTAATTTTAAGATAAAAATTAGAAATCCTGTTTAGTTATGAATTTTAACAGGATTTTTGGCATCATAAAAGTATAACTCGTCGTGTGGAAATTCTAAACTTAAAAAATTATACATTTTTCTCAATGCTATCTTTTCGCAATTGTAAAGAGGGATTTGAATTAAGTTTAAGCCTGATTCTCTCGCATAATCTGCAAAATTATGATTCATATTTCCTGAAAGATAGCAATCACACCCATGCTTTAAAGCTTTCCTTAAGTAACTTAAATCCGTTATTTCCCCTCCTACAATGCAAATTTTATTGATTTCTGCACTTAATTCGCCTACAAATGAAATTTTTTCTATTTGTAAATTTGATTTGATTCTATTCAATAAATTATCTAAGTTTAAAGCCTTTTTGGTCATTGTATATAAGTTTGGTAAACAAATCCTCCCGATAGGAACGATCTCGCCTTTATCATTCTTGATATTAAAAGGTTTATCCAATTTTAAATATAAAGATTCCATAATAGTATCTGAAATTCCACCTTCAGCAGCAATAAAAGATGAACTTAGTACAAATACTAATGTTGGATATTTAGAAAGCAAAGTTAATTTATTTATTAGTATTTGGTTAAAATTAGTAATTGGTTCATTAGTAAGGCCATAGAGGGAAATAATTAGATTGATTTTATTTTTGATAGCATAATGAATTGATTCTAAACTTAAATCAACTGAGAATAATATCCTTTTAATTTTTTTTTTTTTACTGTCTTGACCGTAATGTAATCCGTAATTTTCGGAATTTATCCTATATATTCTCGGAGATAATTTTTTTTCAAATAAGAATTTGATCTCATCAAAAAACATATTAATCATTAACCTTTAAGGCATTAATTGAGATTGTAAAAAACTACAAAAATTAAAAGTCTGTGTAGGTTTTTTAAAAATTAATGTAAAAAATTATTTATGTGGATCGAAAATACAGAGTGAAAGTAATGATAAAAGACGATAAATGCATTTTTTGCAAAATTATTGAGAAAAGCATTCCCTCTAAAATTTTATTTGAAAGTGATAATAATTTAGCTTTTTTAGACATTTTTCCAGTTTCAAAAGGCCACACGATTGTTATTCCTAAAAACCACTATAAAAATTTAGAAGAAATTCCTAATAGTGAATTGTCAGAATTATTTGAAATAGTAAAAAGAGTATCTATTTTAATCCATAAAAAATTAAAAATTGATGGCTATAATATTCTCCAAAATAATTTTAGGGCAGCTGGTCAAGTGGTTAACCATTTTCATGTTCATATAATTCCTAGAAGTAATGAAGATGGAAAATTTAAATTATTTATTCCAAAAAAACAAGCTAAAGAAGAAGAACTTAATCAAATATTAAGAATTATTAATGGGTAAGAGAGTACTGATCAATTTTTAGAATTAGTTTAGTTTAAAAACATATTTTGTCATTCTTTTATAAAAATATTTTGTTTTAAACCATGAAAATAAGAGTTTTTATTAGGAAATTTCATAAAACCTTAAAAAGTAAATTGAAGGATTTCTTTTCAGATGAATATGGTGGAAATCTTCTAGAATACGCTTTATTGATTGGATTAGCTTTATTAATTTTTTTTATTATAGTTGGATTTATGACTACTTTATTAGAATGGCCATTAGAACTATCTAGTAATTTTTGGGAAGAATTTGGTGCTATTATTACATAAAATATGGCCTTAAAATTGCATTCAATTAAATCAAATTTAAAGCTAACAATATAATAAGGAAATATGAAAATTTCAATCAGAATTTTTTATAACTAAATTTTCAATAATTTTAATATTGTATCTTTCTGACCAAATATGGATACATTCTAATACATATTTTCTATCTACTTGTAAAAAATCCACAAAATCTTCAAAGGGAATTTTATTTACTCCTTTAAATAAATTCTTAATTTTATTATTTATGGTAATATCATCAGGAGGAAATAGTTCTCTCTTCTTTGCTTTCATTTTTTCTATAACATCATCAAATTTACCATAGTCAAAAAAATGTTCTACAATCCTGCTGATTACTGAAGCAGGAGTGTTTCCAAAAACACCAACTAATTCTTTTACTTGGTTCATGCTAATTTTGCTTAAAGTAACCGTTGTTCTCGTTGTTTCAGTCATTTTAGTAATTAAAAGATTTTAATTTTCAATTATAACATTATTTTTGTCGTTTTTAAATTTATGTTTATTGATGATAATAACGCATAAATAAGCATCTTTATATAAAACTCGATACTATAATATATCATAGAACTAGGCATTGGTATTTAGGTTAAAATGTCGATAAATTGTCGAATTGACAGTTAAATACCAATGTTCAAGAATTAATTATTGGAGGAATAAATTATGGCTAATAAAACAGAAATAGATTTTGGATCTAAAGAATATTTAACACCGATTCAATATAATTTGATTAAAACATTACAAAATGGTGGACCGTATACACGCAAATCTTTAGTTAAAGAGCTAAACACGCCAAGAACTACTATATATGATAACTTGCTTAAATTGCAAAAAAGGAAATTTATCGAAAAATTTTCAAGGAATAATGGAATGAGAGGTAGACCCCTAGTTTTTTGGAAATTAAAGAATTAGATTTTTTAATTTATATTTTTTTTAATTCTTAAGTTTACAAGTTAACAACTTTTTTTAAAATTTTCTTAGGTCTCCTTTAATTACATATCCGACATTATTTTAAGTAGAGCATTGTACTCCATTACAGTAGATTCAGGTTTTTGTTGTAGAGGAAATCTATTAAATCTTAAGTTAATCGAATTTAAATAACAAATTTTTACATCCCCCCTACTTTTTTACTCCAAAGCCTTGTAATTCATTAATGTCGGTAGTCATATTATGAAAAAATAACTTTTTATTGATTAACTTGTAAACTTAAGAATTATTTATTAAATATTTAATAATTTTATTAAAAGCTCCAAAATTTCCACTGCAAGTTTTAATTAAAAAATAGCTAAAAATTTATGTTTATATATTATAAAGCAGCCCCAGTTTTAAATTAATCAAAGATATTTAAATTATTCTATTAATGAAAAAACTTACTAATATAAATTTTTATCAAAAATTAAAATTTTGCAGTGGAAAAAAAGGAGTACACAAATCTTATTATATTCACACTAATTTAATGGTTTTTTAGAACACTATTTAGGAATATAATAATATTCATTAATTCTTTTTTGATAGGCATCTTTAGTACTACCAATTTTATTAACTCGAGGTCGTTTCGTTAAATTGTCTCTTCTAAAAGTGATTCCCATCAATTTTAAAAATAAATTAAATCCATCTCTTAAACCTAATGGGGCAAAAGCCTTACCCTCTAACCCAGGCGTTCCTTCAAATACTAAAATAGAATCCGCTATAAAATCTTGGGTTATAATATCATGTTCGACTACAAAGGCTGATTTCTTTAATTCTTCAATGGATTTTCTTAATAGTTGAGCTACCTGTAATCTCATTTCAACATCTAGAAAAGCGGATGGCTCATCTAACAAATAAATATCAGCTTCAGTTGATAAACAATTGGCTATAGTCACCCTTTGTAATTCGCCCCCACTTAATTCAGAAAACCTTCTATTTTTAATATCTTCTAATTTTAAGCCATTTATTAATCGTTTTTTGTAGGATTGACTTAGATACGGAGCCAACCTAATTTGATTGATAATTTCAGAAACTAATTTTGATTCAATTATTTTAATATATTGAGGTTTGATTGAAACTTTTAACTTTTTACTTTTAGCATTTTCAGTATTAGGCTGATTTTTATTATTAGATTTTATTTTATTAGCTATTAAATCGACGAATGTAGATTTACCAATTCCATTAGCCCCAAGAATACCTATGATTTCGCCAGCGTGGATTTCACTCCCAGCTACGGTCAGATGGAAATCACCTAATGTTTTTTCTAAATCCCCATAAGAGAGTACAATAGCTCCAGAATCAAATGATGAATTTATAGGTGGTCTTTCATGAAATCGAATTGTTTCACTTCTAATTCTTACATTTTCATCTTTAATATATCCATTTAAATAAATATTAATGCCTACTCTTACGCCTTGAGGGTGTGATATAATTCCATATGCTCCTGGAATTCCATAAAGTAGGGATACATAATCGCTTAAGTAGTCTAATATTGCTAAGTCGTGTTCAACAACTACAACGATTTTATTATTATCCGTAAGGGATCTAATCAATTTCGCCATATTAATCCTTTCACTAATATCTAAATAAGAGCTAGGTTCATCAATAAGATATACATCTGCATCTTTGAGATAAGCAGCAGCAATAGCAACCCTTTGCAATTCACCACCCGATAAAACAGATATGCTTCTATCTAATATTTCATTAAGGTTGAGTTGCTTAACAATTGTATCTAAACGCTCATTAACATCGTTTTTTTTTAATAAATTAAAAACTTTACCTGAAACATGTTTAGGTATAAGAGTAATATTTTGAGGTTTATACACAATCCTAGATTTTTTATTAAACAACTCTGTAAAATACTGCTGCAATTCTGAGCCTTTAAAGTAATTAATTATAAAATCATCACTTGGAATCTCATCTTTAAACCTTCCAAGATTAATTCTTAATTCTCCTGATAATATATTTAGCATAGTACTTTTCCCTATCCCATTTTGGCCTATTAACCCTAGTACCTTTCCTTTCTTAGGAATTGCCATTCTAAATAAGGAAAATTGATCTGGGCCATAACGATAAGTCATTTGGTTTTTTAATGGATCTGGTAAATTAACAATTTTTATTGCATTAAAAGGACATTTTTTTATACAAATTCCACACCCACTACATAGATTCTCTGTTATTACTACATTTGTCCCTTCTGGGCTTAGTTCTATAGTTTTTTCTCCTGTTCTTACTTTTGGACAATATTTAATGCATGGTTTTTCCCCAAAAGGGCTACATTTATCAGGTTTGCAGCGATCTTTATTAAGTACGGCGATTCTCAAAACTTTTTCACCACTTTTAAAAATAATAAATGATAAATAATTTTTATCATTTACTCGGCTTAGGTTTATTTAATTAGTGAAATAATTTGGTAAATAAATTATTAGTACATTGGCTAGAAGAGACAGTTGACAAAATCTCTGAAAGAAATTTAACAGAATTAACTCTGTCTACTGGAAAAACCCCTTCAGGACATGTTCATATCGGAATTTTAAGAGAAATAATTATTTGCGACGCTTTGAGAAGAGTATTTGAAGAAAAAGGCTCTAAAATAAATTCTTATCTATTTATGGATGATTTTGATGCAGCCAAAAGGTTTCCATATTACATCGATAAGGCGTTTCAGAAAGAGTATTTAGGAAAACCATTTGCTTTAATACCCTGCCCTTTTGAAAATTGTGGATGTGAGAGTTATGGAACACATTTTGGAAATGAGCTAATTTCCACCTTTAAGTATTTTGGTATAAAAAATGAAATTATTTGGACTTATAGATTGTATCAAAAAAAAGAAATGCAAGAAAAAATAAAGATTTCTCTCGATAGTACAAACCAAATTAAGGAGATTTTGAAAAAATATATTCTACCTACTTTAGATGATGAACGGAAAAAATTATTCAAAGAAACGCAAAAATCATGGATACCTGTAATGGCAATTTGCGATAAATGTGAAAGAATACAGGATCGAGCCAAAGATGGCACAATACACCCTAATAGAGTAATAAAATATTTAAATAAAGAACAAGAGGTTTTATATGAATGTCCTGCATGTGGCTACAAGGGAAGAGTATCCATTTATAGTGGTAAACTAAAATTGAATTGGCGTATCGATTGGCCTGCTAAATGGGCGTTATTTAAGACTACTTGTGAACCCGCAGGAAAAGACCATAGCGTAAAAGGAGGTGCATACGATACTGGGTTAGAAATATGCAAAAAAATTTTTAAATATGAAGGACCAATAAAACTTCCTTATGAATGGTTAAGATTAGGGAAACAAGATATGAAAACTTCAAAGGGTATAGTTTTTACTCCACAAAAATATTTAGAATTAGCAGATCCAGAACTTTATAGAATGTTAATCTTAAGAACGAACCCTATGAAGCATATATCTTTAAGAATTGAAGAGATTCCTCAATATTTTGATTATTACGAAAAAATGGAAAATATATTTTATTCTCTCGAACAACCTGAATCTGAGGAAGAATTTAATTTTTATAAGTACTTCTATCCATTAACCAGAGTTAATGATATTCAAGATACAAAACCAATCAGAATACCATTAAAACTCTTAATTTTTCTTTCCCAAATGCAAAATATTTTGAGTTTAGAACAATTATATGAAAAGGGAATATCATCTTTAAGAGATAAGAAAAATAATAATATTATTTCGATAGACGAATTTAAAATCCTTTTAAAAAGAACGGAAAATTGGATTAATGAAGTTAAAAAAATCGTTGGGAGTATAAAAGATGACAAGATTAAAAGAAATATTTTGAGTAAAATTGATATTTTCACGATTCCCGAAACATTAGATAACGATCTCATTAAAAACTTAAGTGAAGACCAATTAGGAGGCCTAATGTTGTTTAGATCTTATTTTGTGCAAAATAATGATCTATATGCTGATTCAATTCAAAATAAGATTTTTTCAATAGCTAAAGAAGAGCTAGAGATTCCACCAAGAAAAATGTTTGAAGCATTTTACTTAATCTTATTAGGGAAAAAGTTTGGACCCCGATTAGGACCATTTTTATTGATGATAGATAAAACTTGGTTTTTAAAGAGGTTAAATCAAATACTCGACGATGACCATAGATTAGGAAAATATTAAATGTTTTTCTAATCAGATTCTTCAGTTTTCTTTTTTCTTTTCCACTTATACCATTTCTTTTTTTCTTGTAACTTCATATAGCAATCAGAACAATATGTAATGCCCTCTTCAATAATTTGGTCGCACTTCTTACAATGCTTATGTGGATAAATGTATTCTTCTGACTTCTTTTTGTATCTTTCGTATTTACTCAATTTAAATCTCCAAACAAGTATTAATTAATTTATGTAAGTGATAAATTATAACTTTTTCACTCCAGAAACTATTTTTATTCTAAAAAATTGAGCTTTCTTTAACTTATGTCTTATTTCTAAAGGAAGCAAGGGGAATTGTGAGAGGAAAGTTTCTTTATTATTTATTACATCATTTAAATTATACTTCCAATCATGTAGGACTTTATCGATTTTCTCTGGGTTTACTAAAGCAAATACAGATCCTCCCCCTCCCGCACCTGTTAATTTTGCAGCATAAACATCGGGATTCTTTTCAATTAAACTTATTAAAATATTATTAGCTAATCCAATTCCATGGATAAACCCAACATATCTCATTATGTCATTCATGATGGCTGTATTTTCTCTAAAATATGTTCCTAACAATTTCCAATCTTGTTTCATTATCACAAAACGGGATTTCCAAGAAATCTCTGCGAGTTTTCTATAACTATTTAAGATTTTTGGGTCTTTTTGTAAATACACTTTTCTTAATTTCTCATGAACGCTTCCACTTTCATGCAATACCCCGGAAAAACAAATAATAATTGGTAGACTTTTAATATCATATGATAAATCAATTCTATCATAAATTGCTAAAGGTTCCATTGAAAGCTCTTTATGATGCAATTTTCCATAATAAGAACAAAAACTTAGCCCTCCCCTAGCTATTACATAGCGATCTCCATATCCTGCAGTTATTTTTAAATCGTCATCTTCAACTTTAGTTGCCATTTCTGCAATGATATCTCTATTTATTGGAAAATCCTCTTTATTTATGCAGGTTATATTTTTATATAATCCAAAATATTTTGCAAAACCATATAAAATAGCGATTATTATTGCTGCACTCCCGCCTAGCCCACTTTGGCGAGGTATAGTAGTTATTATACCAATTTCAAAATTATTATTTTTAAATTTTTCCAAAAACACAGAGCAAGTTTTAATAAATCTATAAACGCTAGCATAAAAAAGTTTAAAATCTTCATTAAATTTTTTTTTAAACTCTTTTTTTTTTTTTGAAATTACTTCTTCTTTCTCAATTTGAAGAATAATATTATCTGAAATTTTTTTAATTGAATAAGATCTTACAAAGCTATAATCTACCCTACTTTTTATATAAACAAATGCGGATAATGGATTATTTACGCCATTAATTGCTACAGAAGGCATCCAGAAATCCCCCTCTACCGCATCTAAGGGATTTATTAGATTAATCCTTGATGGCGCTTGAACAACAATGTCAGGATTTAGGTTATTAATAAAACATAAGATTTGCTCTAACATTTTGATAACGCTTCTTGATGTTTAATTGATTATTTTAAAAAATTTAATTTAAACTAGTCTTGTTTTATAGTATTTTTAATCCTATAAAGAAATTTTATATAATATTTCTAATATTTTTTTACTTTTTCAGAACTTAAAAGTTATTAGATCCTTTCTTTAAATTGGAATCTGTAAAAAAATGCTAAGTTTTTATAATTTCAATAAATAAAATTTGTGATATGGTTAAAAAAGGCAAGTTCAAATTACTCTCCTTTTTAATTGAAAATCAATTAATTTATTACAAAAGTTTAAACAAAAACAAAAAATTATTAGCTTTTTCAATTATAGAGACTAAAACTCTACTCAAAATTATTCCAATTCTTAATAATTTCCTTAAAAAAAGGTTTCTGCTTTATTATTCAATTCAGATTAATATCCCTAAAAAAAGAAGAAAAATAATTTTATTAAATTTTATTGGCAATGATAAAAATAGAATTATAAAATTTTTTAGTTTAATTAATCAACAAATAAGTGAATGCGATAAATCTGTTAAGTTTTTGAAAAATCGTTATTTAAAAAGACAGTTTTTGTATATTATTTCAAATAAGATTAATGTAGATATTAACACTATGAAACTAGGAGATTCATTAATATTAAAACATGATGAAGAAATGCAGTTTTTACATTTTTATCAAATAAATTGCCCTTTTATTAAAAATAAAAACGTTTCTTTGCACAATTTATTAAAATTACTCAATAATTTTAACCGGAAAGGATTTTTGATCTTTAATATAAAGGTTAATAACAAAGAAGAACTCATATACCACGCTTATTTTATCGACATCAAATGTGAACAAAAAAATAATTCACTGGATGTCGAAAAGGAAGTTAATTCTTTGTTTAAGTGCGAACTATTTAAAAATGTAGAATTAAATTTGAAAAGCCTTTACTGTATTTTATGGAGGACTAACATTTCTGAGATTTATTACACTTTAGAAAACGGAGTTAATCTATTTTTATCTTTAAGCCAATTTAATTTTCAAAAGTTATCAAAGTTCAATACTCAGTTTGAAAAGGCTTTACAATTGAATCAAATTAATTTTCATAGAATAAACCAAAATCTCTTATTGATTGAAGATAAAATTCTTTTTTTAATTTTTAAAGATTTTCATCGCGAAGATATTTTGAGACTTTTAGAAAAATTCTATTCAAGATACTTTGTAATTATTTTAATTTTAAGTCAGGATGAGTATAAGAAGTTATTAGATGTTAATAAAATAAAGTTCTTGGAGAATCTAAAAACTTTAAACTATATGGATTTTGTGAAACTTGATTTTTCAGTTTTGAAAAATGAATATGTATTAAAAAATTCCTAAATCAATAGCAATATCTTGAGCAGAATAATCTGAGCGTAGTTTAATTAAGGCTTTTTTTTCTCCTCGAGGAGTAATTATTGTATTAACCTTCATCACTTTTACATTATGTATTTTTTCTATAGCTTGTTTGATTTGATTCTTATTAGCTCCTTTATGAACAATAAAAACCAATTTATTTTCTCTCTCAATTAGATCAAATGTCTTTTCTGTTATTAAAGGTCTTTGAATAATTTTATAATATCTTTCCATTTTAAATCAACGCCTCATAATTCTTTAAATCATTAAAAGTAGATTGAGTCCATAGAATAAATCGTCCTGACAAACCTCCTGGTGCTAAATTGGCGATTGACAAATTTTCAAACTTAATGACATCCACTCCTGGAATATTTCTTGAAGCTTTTACTATTCCGAAATCGTCTTTTATAACAACTAAAATACTTTTTTTATTTTTGTATTTACGTCCTCTTCTTTTCCCTTTTCCGGCTCTAATTTTTTTACCTTCTTTTACTTTAACCAGTTCATCTTCCAAACCTAATTCAGAGAGGATTGAATACATTAATTTCGTTTTTTTAACTGTTTGAATTTTATCATCAATTACTAATGGTATTTCTGGGACTTTATTAATGAGATGACCTCGATTTTTAACCCAATCTAAATCGCCAGAAGCAGAAATCGCGGAAATTAGTGATAATTTGTTTACCTTTTTATTTATTTTTTTCTTAACAATTTTCTCTGTTTTAATAGGGTGTGCCCTTCTTCCGCCTTTTGCGAAAGGAACCCTCCCAACATTCCGAGCTGTGGGGAATCCTGACCCCTTAATTCGTGGAGCTCTTGAAATCCCATGTCCCGTGCCCCAACCCTTTGCTGTATTTCTTAACCCTGCTTTTTTATTTCGACCTTGAACTTGTTTATTTTTACTAAAAGAAATTTCGCTTGCTTTACGAATTAGATCTTTTCTAGGTTTTATACCAAATATACTTGGCATGTCAACTAAAATTTTTTTTTTTCCATCTAAATCATATACATTAACTTTCTCCATAAAATCACTATTTTCTTTGTTGACTTTCTCTACTAATAAATGTTATTTCTGGTGATTTAACTATAAATGACTTTACTGGTCTTATAGTTTTTCTTATTCTAATTAACCGATTTTTTGGTCCCGGTATGGATCCTAACACAAGAAGATAATCTCCGTTAACTTTGCCATATCTAATAAAACCGCCTTTAGGGTTTATTTCTTCTTCATTTTCTCCAATAACCATAATTCTTTTATGATACTCCGTTCTTTGATGATATCCCATTTGCCCAGGGCGTGGAACTGTATAAAGAACTCGTGCTGGATGCCAAGGACCTATGCACGCTACAGCCCTTCTAACTTTACTATTTTTTCGGGTTAGGATTTTCACTCCATATCTTTTAACGGGTCCTTGAAATCCTTTTCCTTTTGTTACCGCTAACATATCAACTAATTCGCCCTCAATTAAAACATCCCGTGCCTTAATTTCTTTACCTAAGTATTCTAAAGCAAAATTGAATTCCTCTATTGGGGACCCAATAGAGTTCAACTTAATTTCAATAATATCGGGCTTTTTTCTTGGTAAAGATGTAAGATGCGGTTGAGTTTGAAAAATCCCTCTAATATCACTTGTATTATTTAAGGCTTTAGAGAGTTTTTTTTTAATTTCATCAAAATTGTATTTTTCAAAATTTGGAATGTTAATTTTGCGATTAAGATAATTATTTAATTCAGTAGAAAAAATATCTCCCTCTATATATTTTCCATACTCATCTTCATTATAAATTCTAATTCCAATGAGGATTAAAGGAGGAACTTCAATAACAGTAACAGGTTTCATCAATTCTTTTCCATAATAAGGACTATTTTTTTGATCTTCAATATATGTAATATGAGTCATACCTGCTTTGAAACCAGCAAACCCTAAAAAGATAACATTTTCAGATGTATCTAACCAGTGTCTTACCCTACCTTTAGCAGATGCGGCTCTTTTTCTAGGAAGAAACGCTAACGAACCATGTCTTGGAGCATGTTTTTTGCGGTGACCCATATGTAATCACTTATGACTTTAAAACTCTAAATTATTCAAAATAAAAAAACTTTTGCATTCAATCATAACATTTAAAACCCTTTAATTAAAAAAAATGGGCTTTTTAAATTTAAATTATAAAAAAAATAGATAGATGACATCAAAATTTGAAAATTTAAGTCACATACAAGTAGAAGAGACTTTAAGTAGTAAAGAAGAGAAAATTTTAGTTATTGATTGTTCTGAGTGTTCAGGGGCACTTGAGAATTTATTTCAAAATGGAGAATGTATATTATGTATTCTAAAAAATTTATATTTAAATAGAAAAAAAGTTTTTAAAAATATAACAACAAAAATCCATGATCCATTAATTGAACGAGATCAAATTTCATTATTTTTGGATTATTTTAAAAGAATAAGCTATATTAAAAAAACTTGGAGAAAAATTGAGAATATAGGAAAAAAGAAATGTAAGTATCAAGAGTTTAATTGTAAGATCACAGCTTTACCTGCTAAGTTTCTCTCTTTTAGTAATGATCTTATCTTAAATCCACTTTATGTTTTCAATTTTATTTTTGAAAAAATTAATGAACTTAAAGATCAAGAATATTTTAGTAAAGAGTGTCAAAATTGCTCTAAAAATGTATTAGATTTACTGGAAGATCTCTTAAATGTCCTAAATGAACTGAAAATCGTTCAAAGTTATAAGAGATTTCTTAAAAGTAATAGTAATTCCAAAGATTTAAACAAATTTTATGAAGAATTCTTTTTCAAAAAATCGTTATTTTTTGAGGAAAAAAAAAGTTTTGACAAAGCTACAATAGTTTCTACTGGTGATTTATTTGAAAAATATAAAACGGGAGATAATCAAATATTTCAAATTTCTATTTATAATATTGCTAATGAATATGAAAAAAAATATACTATACAATATTCATTTGAATCCGTAATTGATGAAAACTATTTTAAAAAAGTTGTACAAGATGTTAAAAACAATTTAAAACTCCTCGAAATTAATAAAATCGCTCCGTTAGAAAATTTAATAAGCATATACAAAAAAGAAGCTTTAAATTATTTAGATTCAAAATATAAGTTTCCATTAATCGAAAGGGAAAGAATTGCATATATCGCAGCATTATGTAAAATAAACCTAGAAAAGATTTTTCCTCTATTAATTGACGATTTTATTGAAGAAATTTTTTTAGATTCTCCAAATGATAAGATATACATAAATCATCAAAAATTTGGACGTTGTAGAACAGATATTAAATTTGAATTAAAGGAAATCGAACGATTAAAAACATTTTTAAGAATATATAGTGGAAAGAGACTTGATTATTCCAATCCAAGTATTAAGGTAGTAATAAAGAATAAATTTTTTTATTGCAGGTTTGCGATCGATGTGGAACCAATTCAGTTAAATAATTTCGCGTTAGATATAAGAAAGTTAAATAAAAACATATTAACCATTCAAGATTTACTGAAAAACGGAACCCTTGATCCTGCAATAGCCGCGTTTTTATATTTATCACTAATAAGAAGAGTGAATATCACGGTTACTGGTGAAACTGACACTGGAAAAACAACATTAATAAACGCATTAGATTTATTAACACCCAAAGAATTTAGAAAAATATATGTAGAAAATGTAATTGAATCATTAAACCAATCAAAATACGAAAGACATCAACTAAAATATAAAGTTGATTCACTCCAAGTAGGATTAAACCATAAACTTTCAAAACAAAATCAAATTAAGAATTTATTACATCGTACGCCTGATATTATTTATTTAGGAGAAATTCTAACTAAAGAGGAAGCGGAGGCACTGTTTCACTGTTTAGCCGCGGGGTTAAAGGGATTTCAAACGATTCATTCCAACGACATCGATTCTTTAATAAATAGAATAATTCGTCATTTTAAAATTCATATTTCATGTTTAAGAGATTTAGGTCTTATAGTTTTCATGAAAAAAAATCGAGAAAAAAGATTTGTTGACTCAATTTCGGAAATAAATAAGAATATTGAAGATAATAAAGAAATCTATCAAAACCTTTTCAAATTCAATCCTCAAAAAAAAAACTGGTGGAACCTAGTAAATTTATTTAATTCAAACATTATCTGTAAGCTAAGAAAATACGAAGATATTAGTAAAGAAAAATTTCAAGTATTATTTAATCTTTATAAAGACATGTTTAATACTCTTCAAAAAATTGATAAACTATCAATTAATAAATTAATTAAGTTTTTTGATCAAGTTTCTTTTCATTCTTCCGATAATCTAGAGAATCTTTGTTTATTTTGGGAAAATTGGAAAAACTCATGTAGTTTAAATTTATAAATTGTTAATATTATATATGACAAATCTGTTAGAAAAGGCTTTATTAACGGGTTTTGGAATTATTGTTTTAACTATTTTTCTATCAATGATTAATCCATTTATTATTCAATTTTCTGAATTTAATGGAACGATAAAAAATGACATAATAACCTATGAAAATTTCTTTAATGAGGTAGATATAGCTGTCAAATTCATCATTGAGAACCCAGATGCGATTTATTTAAGAGAAATTGATTACCCTAAAGATTTAAATGTTACATTTAATGATTTTTATGTTAAATACGATTTCTTAATTGAAAATAAATTACACTATAAAATTTATGAATATAATAAACCTTTCATCAATCATTTTTACAGAAATTTATCTACAACGACTTTTATATTAAATGTTTCATGTTTTCAAAATTTTATTGCTGTGTATTTTAATTAATTTTAAACTATGACTGATTCTATGGTATTAAACGATAATTTAATTAGTTTCTGTCAGAAAATTCATCCTTATAACATCCCGCGTATAAAGTTCAAAGAATTGGATGTTAGGTATAAAATAATATACAAAAAAGAATATAAAATTGATGAAAATGATATTAATAAAGCTAGTTTTATAATATTTCTAATATCTTTTATAGGCCTCTTTATAACTTCAATATTTATCACAAATTTTAGTCTAATAATAATAACAATTTATTCTTTTATCTTAGCATTAATTTTTTCTTATACTTTTAATATTAGGTTTTATAACGAGATTAAAAAGAAAGAGAAGCAAATAAATGCCTTATTATATCTTGTTAAGATTTATTTTTCCTTAATTCAGAAATCAATAGGAGATAACGCAGATTATTCTATCATTTTTATTAAGTTAATTAAAGAGTATAAACTTCCAATATCAAAAGACTTTGGAGAAATATTAAGTAAAATTCAACTGGGGCAAAATCCAGAAGCTTTGATGTCTGAGATTATTACACCTTCAGAAGATTTTAATTTGTATTTAAAGAGCTTGCTTTTATCAAATTTCAGTCATAACAACATTAGGAATGGTTTTAGTGAAAATTCATTGGAAAAACAATTTAGAACATATCTGAGAGAAATTGAATCTAAATTAACCGTTCTATTCTTTATTGGCTTATTTTTCCCCTTAGGTTTATGTTTTTTAATCTTATTTCAAAGAATTAATTATTTTGCATTAATTTCTATTTTACCGCTTTTTTTCTTCTCTTTAAAATATCTAAATAAAAAATTTTTAAAAAATGACTTTTTTTTGTTAGGATTAATAAACAATTACTCAAAGAAGGAGAAAACAAAATTTGATGAATTTATTTCCTTCCTTATTGGGTTTACTATGAATTTAAAAAGAAAAATATCTCCTGAAATAGCATTTCTTAAATCCTATTCCCAAAATAAGCAACAATTTAAATTATTAGAAAAGCCATTAAAAACACAAATTTCCCAACTTTTAAACTTCTCTTGTTCATTTGACGAAATACTAAAAAATCTACATTTTGAATTGAAATCGATAAGATATAAATTAATTTTGGATGTTATAGGGAAGATTGTTGCTGAGAATGCCTATCTCTCTCATGAAAAGATAATAGATATCTTAAATGTAATATCAAATCACCAGAAACTCGAAGATCGGTTAGAAATAATAATACGGGGAGAAAGATTTAAAGTTTTATTGTTTTTATTTTTATTACCTATAATTATTGGCGGAATTGGAGGGTTAATTCCCCTATTTAATTTTATGATTAGCAATGTTAATTTTAATCCTAATTTCAACTTAACTTCTTTATTCGATTTAATATTTACTTATGATTTTATTATTATATTTTTCTCCCTCTTATTTTGTGTTTATGTATCCTCCTATTATTTTTTGAGAATAATAAACTATGAAAGAAGGAAAATTTTATTGGTTTTTTCTAATACATTATATGTATTAACATTTTTCTTTTCATGTATAAATATATTAAATTACATTTAAGAAGGAGTCGAAGAATTCCTAACTAAATAAAAAAACATAAACTAATTCTATAAATAAAAAAATTCCAATAAAAACAACTATTAATTTAGAATAAGACACCACAGTTTTAAAGAACACAGTTTCAAATCCTTCATTAAAAGCAAAAACCTCTATTTCATTTAAAATTTGAACAAATGGTATTAAAAAAATAAAAAACAAGACTATAGAAATAAAAATTGCAACAGGCTCAGCAGATATAATTGAAAACGCAAAAATAAAAATAAAAAATGCCAATAACAAATAGAATTCAAATAAAATTAAATTTAACTCTGACATGTACATTATTTATTAAAGAAAAAACTATTTAAATTTCTAAGATTATAAAAAGTATTATAAATAATAATCGAGAATTAGGAAGAATTTTATAATATATTATAATGTTAATAATTATTTTAAAACTATATTTTTATTAAAAGATTGCAATAAATACTATTAAATTACGAATCATTATAGAATAATATGAAAATGGGTTGATTAAAATTATGAGAAATTTAAAATTGAAGGGATTAAAGTATAGTAATGGAAAATATGACCTATTTAATGAGCGGTTTGTATTTTTCCCTCCACAAATCATTGATATTTTATCATCAATTTATGGGGAAGGTGTAAAATCTTTATTAGTGTGGCTAGGTAAAAAAGTTGGTTGGGCATTAATTCAAAAGTGGGATGATAATTTAAAATCCAAAACATTAAATGATCTGGTCAATCAATTTAGTAGTATATTAAGCAATCATGGTTGGGGTCATTTTTCACCCAAAAAAATTTCTGATAATTTAATTGTAATTGAGTTACATCATAACATTTCTAATGATTTAGGTAACAAATCAAAGTATATCTGTTATTACATAACAGGACTATTAGCTGGTTTTGGCGAATATGCTCTATACAGAGTAAATGTTATAGAAAATAATTGTTGTATAGAAAACCCTAGTTTAGGCTCATGTGAATTTAGAATTGAGAAAAGTATTTAAAGACCTAATTTACCAAGGGTCCCATTCTTCAGGGTTAAGTTCTTCACTTTCATTATTTCCCATATTTTCCTCAGTTGGTTTAGATTGTAATTTAAGATAATCATTATTTTCCTCGATTACCTGTTTTTGAGGTTCAATCTCGCTCGAAATTAAACTTTCTGTTAGAATTATTTGATCTTCGCCAATTACGACATCTTTAAAAGCAGTGATTAAGGATAGAAAATTAAAGAATTCTTCTTTAGCCATATCTACGATTATAGACTCGCTATTTTTTAATAAAGTAAGTTTAATTATCCGAACTTCACCACTTATTTCTACTGAAGTTAATTCTATACTTTCATTTTTATTTTTTAGCTGAATTTTCCAGGATGTTTCTCTAGTTTTTTCAATTTCCATTCTTTAAATTTCACTCTTAAGATAATTAAAATTCAATAATTTAATAAAAATTAACTAATTTAAAATTTTCTTTATATTTTTTATATCTTTTTTAACTAATAATGCTAAAAAAGGGAATTCACTTTTTTCAAATTAATTAACAAAGATAATTGAATATTAAAAAATTATATACAAAAAAAATAAGGATAACGATTGGAGGTCTATATTGGGTTAAAAATTGAAATTTTTCTGTTTTATTATTATAAAATAGAATTAATGATTTTAAGAGGTATTTTTCGCCAGTGGACTTATTGAGTTGCGAAAAATCTAAAAATTTATAAAATATTTCAATAAATATTTTTTGTATTTTTGAGACGTTTTCATTTTCACTAAAAAGCATCTCATATACATTCATATTTGTTAAATTGTGTGTAATTAGATAACTGCTTATTCCTATTATTAAATATAATAATAATAAAATGGAAAAAAATAAAAATAACCATTGAAAATTCAAATAACATATTGGATTAAAAAGAAATAGCATTGTCAATAACTTTCCATCACTCCCTCCTATTATCTTTAAATAAAATAATATAAATGATAAAAAAAATGCTAAAAAAAGAAACCATATTTTTACTATAATAAAAATTATTATGTTATTATAAAAATGCAAAAATTCAATAAAAATTAAGAAGCTACCTATTAATAAAAACCCCGAAAGAACTTTATTGGGTATTATTCTAAACTTAATATCTCGATACATGCAATAAAATAAAACTATATTTGAATAGAAAAAAAAAAAAAAGATATTTAAAATCATTTGTTCATAATTCTCCTTCCCAAATTTCTATAAATTTCTTTAAACTCTTAGCGCGAATATTTTCAGTTCTATATCGATATATTTTAATCCGTCCAAATACTTTTTCCTGAATTAGATTTAAGGATTTTAAATAATTTAGATGAGATTTAACGCTTGTGTGATTCAGTCTTGATTTTTTTATAATTTGAGATATTGATAATTCATGGTTTATAGCAAGCATCTTTAATATTTTTATTCTCGCTTTTGAACCCAATATATTTTCTATGTTAAAATTTTCTTTAACTATCAAATCTTAATTCCCTTAGATTTTAAAATGTTTATGATAATCTCTTCAAATTTTGAAAGTGAAACCTCTTGAATTGCAACTAAAGCCCTTCGACCCTTTATAGACTCACTTTTGATCTCCACAGTAATTAAATTCTCTCTTTTAAAATCTTGAAGATAATTCCATAATTGTGAATACGACCGCGGTTGAATTCCTAAATTTTCGCATAAAATTAAATATGAATTTGTAATTACTAATGAAGAAATTTGAATCTTTCCACTTTTCTTTAAAGCTTTTATAATTGCTAATAGGAAAATTACTTTCTGTAATGTCATATATTTTAAAATATCTAGAGTAGAAAATGGAACTATATCTTGATTTCCAAGACGTACGCATTCCATAGTGATATATTTTAAATCCTGACTTTCAGCGATTTTACTTGATTTCCATAAAAGATTTAACCCATATCTAATATCTCCACTTTGATAAACCAAATCTGAAATAGTTTTGATTAATTTGTTAGAAATTACATTTTCTTTAAAACTTATCTCTGTTCTATACTTTAAAATGTCATATAATTGCTCTTTTGTGTAATTATTGAATTTGATTATGTTTCTTTGAAGTGTACTCATAGTACTAACATCTAAGTTGTTTAAACACGAGATATCTCTCGCTATTCCTATAATAGAAATGCGTTGTCGAGAGTTAAAGGAATCATCGTTAATTCTCGTAAGAGAATATATCAGATCTCCACCTTTATTTATTAAATAACCTAATTCATCCAATACAATTAAAAGTTGTAAATTTTGGTTATTAACTGAGTCTACAATAATATCTAATAAATCTTGGGGCGAATACCCTCTTTTTGGAAAATTTTTATTAAGTGCGCGAACGATTTTGATTAGAACTTTATAACTAGTTCTTTCTTTCCTACAATTTATATGTACATATTTGATTAATATCGATCTTTTTTCTGCGGCATTTGTTACCATCTCTCCAAACAATTTAATTGCTGCTGTTTTCCCTATTCCTGTTTTTCCTATAATTAATATCTTACGCGATAAAGAATGTGGATTTGTTATTAATACTAAAAAAAGTTGAGATAATAGCGCCAATTCCTTTTCTCGATGTGGCAACTTCTTCGTAACGTAATTGATATCAAGTTTACTCTCGTTTTTGAATAATGAAGGTTTTTTTAATAAATCTTCAAAGTAATCTATTGTTATAAAGAACACCCGATAAAATTATATTAAATGTTAGAAAATTATTGTATATAATAAAATACAGAGTAGTAGTTTTTGATTATTAATTAAATAATTTTACATTTAATCAAACAATTTTCTCTTTGGAAATACCAAACACATCTCGCAAGATCAATACTCGCTCTCAAAATACTTTAAATAAACAAGTAATAATTTTTTGTCGGATATTTTATGCCATCATTGTATCTATAGATTCTACAATTTAAATAAATATTAATAAATTAAACAAATAAATTAGAATTTAAAGGTTAGATCTCTAATTAACTTGAATTTTGTTCTTTTTTTAATATTGACTTTCATACAAATAGAAGTAAAAAGAATAATTAAAATCGAAAAAAGAAAAATGTTTGCTGTTAAAAATAAATTAGAAACCTCTTGACTTAAAAAATTTTGAATTTTAAAATTTAAAGTTATTGTTTTATTTTCTAGATATTTGGTGCCGTTGAAGATGATATCAATATAGAACTTTTTTTCATTTTCTTTAAATTTAAAGCTATTTGGAGAAATTTCAATATCTACAAATCCTGATTGGTTAGTTTTAAATTCA
>JAUWHC010000044.1 GCA_030606095.1 Promethearchaeota archaeon
TGATTACGCTTACACTTTAATAGCAGACAAATACAAGGATCAAAACCCTGACGGCACTATTTTGGGGTTGACCGCTAGCCCAGGATCTACCAAAGAAAAAATCAAAGTTCTATGTAAAAACCTACATGTTCCTCTGGAAAATATACACACACGCACGAGAAAAGATGTCGACGTAAAAACTTATTTAAAACCGATGGATATCTATAAAATCGGCGTGAACCTGACTGAATTAATGGAAGACGCATATTTATCAGTTCAAAGCCTTTTAGAACAGAGGCTTCAGTATCTTTCGCAATTAGGTTTCTTGAGCGTCAAGTCTGACAAGTTGTATACTAAAGTGATCCGTAAAGACTTGTTAAAACTCAACGCCGAATTGGTGAAGTTAGTGCAAGGGGATGGCGATAAAACTGGAGTATATAGCGCTCTTTCCGTGAACGCCCAAGGGTTAATTCTTTTTCACATGCTCGAACTAATCGAACAACAAGGCTTAGATGTATTGCTGATCTACCTAACGAAGGTAAAGCAAGACGCTCGGAAGAAAAAAAGCTCGAAGGCCGTAAGAATTTTAGCCTCTGACCATAGGATTAACCAAGTATTTATCGAGCTAAAAAAAAACGAAGATTTGACTCCTGAAAGATTAGTTCACCCAAAATTTTACGTGTTAGAAAAATTGTTGGTCCAAGAGTTTGAAAACAACCCGCCCTCGAGGGTTTTGGTGTTCGTTAAGCTTCGGGATTCTGTCAAAAACATAGTAAACAAACTAAAATCGAGACCAGATGGATTGATTAAACCCTCTCGATTCGTGGGGCAATCAACCAAATCTAAAGACGACAAAGGTTTGTCTCAGAAAAAACAACTCGAGATACTGGAGCAATTCAAACAAGGCCAATACAACGTCTTAGTAAGTACAAATGTAGGCGAAGAAGGTCTTGACATTGCGGAGTGCGATTTGGTAATCTTTTACGACGTAGTAGCGTCAGAAATTAGGTTTATCCAGAGAAAAGGAAGGACCGCGCGACATCGAGAAGGAAAAGTAATTATCCTTTATTGCAAGGACACGCACGACGAGATTTACTTGCACATCGCTTTAAATAAGCTAAAAAAGATGAGCATTAATCTTAAAGGCGGGAAGCAATTAAAAAACTCTTATAATAATTCTCAGGTTCCTGTAGAAACTATACCAGAACAGAGGTTAATAACAAAAATACCAGAAGTATCAGAAGTACATAAAGTACCAAAAGTACAGCTTAAAGAAGTTAAAAAAATTAACGCAGATCAGAAACAAGCCAATTTACAATCGTATTTTCAAAAAGCTCCGAGTGAGAAAAAGGAAAATCTTCTGAACGCTGACATTAAAATAAGTCGCTCTTTTTCCGTTAAATTTGGAATAAGGAAGAAGCTCCAACGCGACCAAATCCCTTTTGTGATCGTGAACTCGATAATTCACCTAAATTTGTTCGAGCGAATAATAATCCAAGTTATTGACCCCCACCAATTCGTAGAGGATGGGCTTTTAAAAAAAATAACTTTATTAAGCAAAAAATACCGCTTAATAATCTCGATTTTCGATTTCGTAGATTTCAAGCAAGAATTTCGAGAAGAAGAAAGGTTACTTAAGCAAAAAATAAAAATTTGGGGCGAGCAAAACGATCTTCAAGCGATCTCGATCGACAACCCTGAAGAACTGTATTTTATCGTTAAAAACATATATCTACACGCGAAAAAAGAAAAAAAGTTGGAGAGTGAATAAAATAAAATGGAAGATATAGCTTTTAAGAAAGACGAAACGCCTTATTTGGTTTTTACTTGTTCTAAATGTCGACAATATTCTTATGTTAAAACCACTCAAAAATCCAAGAAATGCTTGCGTTGCGGTCGAACTCACCAAGTAAAAGATGTTTTAGGATTAGGGGAGGTCGTTTATGGAATGACCGCTGCTGTAAACACCGTAAAACAGAAGCAAACCGAACTAGCGACTCCGGAGTTCAGGTCGGAAGGCGATTTCGTTGTTGCTACGAATAAATTTCCAACTCGAACGCCTGTTAAAAAAATTAAGAAAAAAGTTCTATCGGATAAAGTTAGCGATAATAATAAGAATGATAACAATTCTGATTTTAAGGAACGGTTTTGCGAAGTTCTACTCGAACTATCGAGGTTATACGGTAAATTTCCTAAATACATGCTCGAAATCATGGCAGAAAATTACGGAATTCCGGCTTTTGAACTAAAATTACTTATCAAAAGTTTTAAGAAACGAGGAATAATAACCGTGCTAAAAAACGAGGACTTTTACTATCAAGTGGAGACAAAGTTTCTCTTAGATCTTCGGACTAAGGATTAACAATCCTCAACTTCTAAAAATACGCAATTAAAGAGTAATCAAAGAAATAACGAATGTAAAGTTCTACGCTGAATTCTATAAGAACGCATAGCCTTGGCAAATTCTTGTTTCATGGCGCTTTTGAATAGCGGGTCGCGCGCTTCGAAAGGTATTGTCTCGCTACCGGAATACAAATCGGGAGCGTTTGAGACTCTTTCAAACTTGGAAAAAGGGACTATCATTTTCGGGAGAATAATTTCGAGGTTGTCGTACTCTAAAACCTCTATTATTAGTGGTTCGCGATTTTCTTTCCTTTCTATTTTTGAACTCATTTTTTTTACTCGCTTTTTTTTTCGGTTTATGTTTTTTACTGCTAAAAAATCGCGCTTGTATTTAAAAAAAAATTTTAACTATCAAAAGTCTATTTGTCTTTATTGACTTCTTTCAAGTATAGCTTAATAAAGTACCGTTGACGCTTTAAATAATCCTTTACTTGACTCGAATTCATGTCAGGATTGCCTTTAATCATTTTTTGGATGAATTGTAGAACTTCAAGGTTCTGCTCTTTTGTTTTTTCGAAAGTTTTGATTATGTAATTATCTTGGTCGTCGTTCGATTCTTTAAAGACTAAAAAATCCTTTATCCTAACTTTTTTCTTGAAGTTAAGGTCAAACGGATCGTTTTCAGTCTTCTTAGAGTCCATTATGAAAAGATCTTAAATTTAAAATTTAAAAAGGAAAAATTTTGCATAAACAAAAAATCTAAATTTAAGATTGATTCTTAACAATAATTTTAATACTAAAATTTGCGTTTAATAACCATGCCAAGAGTAATTGAACAGTGGGATTTACTTATTGTTTATCTTTTCGAGTTTCGTAAGATCGAAAAAGACCGTCAGAAAAAATAAGTTAAATCTCGAAAGAAATAATAATTGAGGAATCTTGAAAGGTTTTTTAATTTCGATTTTTTCCTATAATTTTTTTACACAGGTTAATCCCTAACCCGGTTTTCCGATTTAAAACGTAGGGGTTTTCTTTCCTGACCTGAGCCACCGTGTGATATCCCGCGTTATATAACATTCGTGCTCGGATTCTCGCCACGTTGTCCAACCTTAGCACTAAATCGAACAATTCCTCTCTTATTCCGTAATGCATCCGAATTTTGAGCGTTTCCGCCATCTCGGTTATTGTTATCAATTTATCTTGTAAATCGAAGTCGGACTCGCTTAAGTGCATGGCGATAATTCCTATAAAAGTAATAATTCTCTCGAGGTTGTCCCGCGTAGTGTAAAGGTCGCCCGCCATGATTCTGTGCCTCTCTAAAATCTCGTCTAACGGTTCCTCGTCGCACCACTCTAATACCGGTTGGAGCAACTTGTAATTTCTCGTCCTCCCTTCTGCTTTTAACACATCGTAGGCTGCTTTTACGACGTCTTGAAAAGACTCTATCTCGACTTGTTCCAGCTTGTACCTTATTAACACTCCGGAGACGGGGTACAGGTAAAGCCGAATAATTAGCTTACCAAACTGCGAGCACTTAATGGTGCCATCTTCTCGCTTTAGAATCAATCCTTTTTCGAACAAGTAATTTAGAATGTATTGATTTTTAACCGATTTAGGCACGATGTCGTTTACGTATTTTTGGAAGTTCTTGTCGGGTATCTCTATTAGGTGGAGCAAAAAGGCGGTGATATGGTCGCAGAACTCGAACGAAAACTGGTCGTTAGCGTAATTATCGGATATTCCGTTTTCGAAACCGCAAGAACACCTAATACCGAGTTCCACGTCGAACTCGCAAAGAAATACGCCAAAGTCGGTTTTGATGTATCCCGAAATCGTCGAGTTGTTAAGCTTGGTGATTTTTATCTGGTGGTGGTTGTTAGTTAATTTCTTAACTTTTTGAGGGTCCGAATGAAGTTTCAAAATGTTTGTCGGAGTTATTTCTTTAATCATTAGGATCTGGTCTATGGGAATGTTTTGCGTTTTCATCTTGTTTTTTACGCTGTACCAAAAGTAAGTTTTCTGAAAGAACTCTTTTAGCTTGTCGAAGGTTATGCGCTTCTCCTCGTACACCCGTAGTAGAACCTGCTCTTTTAAGGTGTTTACTCTGTTTAACCCGGAAGTTAGGTCGTTGTATTTCGGTACGCAAGTTTTAGACGGAAAAGAATTTTGAAAGTAATGGTCTTCGACCCAATCTCGCTCGTTAATGTCCTTTACTAGCACGATTCCAAACCCCACTTCGTCTAAACCGGGTCTACCGGCACGACCGAGCATCTGAAACACCTCGTTAGCGGAAAACGCTTTAAAGTAGGAGAATCCGTCTCCATTTTCGTAAAATCCCTTAAAATTCTTTATGTTGTGCCCTGAAGTAACGTATTTTTTGAAGTCTTTTAATATCACTACTCGAGCAGGGACGTTTATACCCGCGCTTAACGTGGTAGTACAGCAAATAACTTTTAACGCGTGTTTCCGATAGGCGTCTTCAACGAGCTTTCTCTCCTTTGGAAGCAACCCCGCGTGATGGAACGCAACCCCGCATTTTACGACTTTTTTTAGCTCGTTGTGCCTTCCCTTAATTTTATTGAGCCTATCTCCAATTTTTTTACACGCTTTCAACTCTTTTTCCGTGATATGTGCTTTGATTAGGTTTTTTAAGTTTTGAGCCGTTTGTTGAGTCGATTTTCTTCTATTTAAAAAGATTAACGCTTGACCACCATCGTTTAGAATGGACTTAATTATTTTTTTAAGGGTAGAATCTTTATTTTGAGTCACTTTAATGCTATAATGAAGCGGTACAGGTCGTTCGTCCGAGATAATAAGAGTAGTTTGGTTCCCTAAAGAAGTAAGCCAATCGTTAAAAAATTCGGGATTTGCGATCGTTGCCGAAAGTCCGATAATCTGCGGGTTTCCTAAGAACTCGTTCAATCTTACTATAAGCGATTCTAAGCGCGGACCCCGGTCGGACTCTCCGATTATATGTATCTCGTCTATAATTATGGTAGAAATGTTAAAAATCCATTCTTTATCGTAATAGTTTCTTAAAATGGAATCCATCTTCTCGTAAGTGGTCACTATTATGTCCGCTTGTTCTAACTTATCGTCGTCCACATCGTAATCACCGATCGATAGCTCGGTTTTAACGCCAAATCGCTCGTAGGCCCTTTTAAAATGAACGTATTTCTCGGTGGCTAAAGCTTTAAATGGTACGAGATAGATGGATTTACCGAACTTTTGAAACACGTTGTTAACTGCGCACACCTCTCCAATTAAAGTCTTACCGCTACCTGAGGGAGCACACACTAAAAACGACTTCTGGAAAAATAACCCTTTTTGAATCGCTTCTTTCTGGATTTCTCGCAGCTCAAATATTTTTAGCTCCAATAAAACTCGAAGAATCCTTTCGTCTTGTATATACTTAAAGATCTCCTCGTCTTTAAGGTCTTCTTTATCCTTTGGAGCGCTTGTAAAGTTCGTTAAAGAAATCATTTATCACCAATTAATAATTTTAAAAAATTAATTAATAAGGATTAGACCATTTTGCCATGAACTGCTGAAAAGTTTTCGAGTCCCGGGAAATCTCGATACTACGAATGCCCCCTACCGCTCGAACGACAGAGTGCCTGTCGACGTAGCAGATCATCGCGTGAAGCGGGCTTCCGTGAAGGTGAACGTGAGGGAACGGGTAATTGCCATCCTCCGCAACCTTAGATAAAATTCCCTTTTCGAACCCGACCTCTATTTTCTCTCCGCACAACGGGCAAGTATGGAGGTTTTTCGCGTTTTGTTTCATCAACTCGATTTTTTTTCTTTCAAAATTTCTACTTGTACTTTTAATTACCATGTAAAAACTTAGTTACGCTTAAATATAAAGAAAAAAAAGGAAAGGAAAAAAAGAGAAAAGCACTTACCGATTTACCTACCGATTGGTTAAAAACGAGTTTGGAAGATTAAAAAAAGTATAAAAAAATCTTCAGGGGAGACATAAGTATTAATTAAGTGTACAGACGGTAATTCGACAAGGACCATACTACCTAAAAAAACTTAGAATATTTAAATAAAAAAACTTCTCCTTCCTGATTTTTGCTATTACCTCTTGTGGTTATTTTTTATTTATTTTACTCTAATAAATCCCAATTAATTAATCCGCTGCTCCATTTTTTGCGCCAGATAATCCTTTCTATTTACTCAAGCTTATAGAAGATCTTAACGAGATTCTTGCTTAAAACTATTACATATAAATATAAATTTCTTCATAATTATAATTAGATTGGAAAATAATATGTGAATTGAAATGGGTAGAATTAGTAAAACTTTAAAAATTAAAGGTTCTAAAGGTACTAAAGATATATGCGTAATATTTGATTCCAACGCTACAAGAACAGTAATACGAAAAGATGTTGCCAAAAAGTTTTGCAATATTATTTATTTTGAGGAACCGAAACCTATTAGAGTAGTAGACGGTGAGAACTCAATTAAGGCAATAGGATCGGCCAATTTTGTTATAGAGATAGAAGATTGTGAGATCGGCGACAGTATGCACATAGTGGATAAACTAGATGTAGATATGATAATTGGCAGTTCAACGCTTCATATACACAAGATAAAAATGATTTTTGACGAAGAAAAAGGGTTTAAACTAGATTTCTCTCAATGTAAAAAAAGAGTAGAATATATTTAAGCAAAAGAATAACCCTTAACAAACCCTTCCAAAAGAAAAAAATCACTACATCGAAGAAGATATCTTGTTAGTGTGGTATAGCATTGTTTGCCTTTGGTTAAAATCGTGTTTAGAAGAAGAATTTTCTTATTTTCGCAAAGATATAATTGCGCTTGACAAACTTCTAAATAGTAAATTTATTATCAATCTTTAACACATTCGTACAAACTATCAAAATTAGTAAAAATTAGTTTTGTTGTTCTTCTATTCCATAGTTTTTGCTTTGTGAAATTAAATATATTAATATTTATTATTTAATCGTTTAACTTTTTTAAAGATTTTAACTCATTAGTATAAATACTTAAACTTAATTTTTTCTTTAAATATCTAGGTATATTTTGGGATTTGATCCATATGACAGACGTATACGAAAAGTTAAAGGTTAAACTTCCCGAAGAAAAAGCGATTACGCTGCCCAAAATTATTGACGACCTAACCAAAATCAAAGGTATTGGCTCGGGTACCGCCGAAAAACTAAACGTTAGGAAAATCTACACTTATCGACAGCTTGCCGAAATAACTCCCGAGAAATTATCGGAAGCTCCTGGAATTGGTATAACTACGGCTAGAAACATTATTGAAGAAGCGAAGAATCTTCTTGGTGGTTTTCAAGAGCAAGATTCTGTCGATAAACAGAATCAGGTAATAAAAAAAGAGCCTGAAACATTAGGGAAAGTAAAGGAAACCAGAGTTGATAATATTGAAACCTTCGAAGTTGCTGAAGTAATTGTGGAAGAAGAGCTCGGACAGGAAAAACTTCTGAGAGAAGAAGAATCCAGCGAACCTATTCAAGAAAAGTGGTTTAGCGATAAATTTAATCGCTCTCGACTTACAGCTTTTTACCCCCCCATCTCAAAAAGATCGTCAAAAGAATCTAATGTGGAAATTGAAGAAATTGAAACTAAAGCTAAAACTAAAAGCAAAGTTGAAAATGATTTCGAGAGTAGGGAAGATATTTTACAAAGGGATTCTACGCCGTACTCGCAGTTACTGACGAGAAAAAACGACGAAACTGAAACCGCAATTCTTGAACCTGAAGAAATCGAAACCGAAACCAAAATTGAACCTGTAATTTATGATGTTGATGGGGAAAAGGAAGAGGAAGAACAGGAAGAAGAAATCGAGAATTACGAAAAATACGAAGAAGTTGTTCCTGAACAATTTGAAAAAAGCGAAACCGTAGAACCCTTCGAGAGCGAAGTACCCTTGCCAAAAGAAGAAGTCCCTCGCGAAAAATACTTTGTTACTCCAACTTATACCGAGTTTTCTGAAGATACTGAAGTTACTGAAATTCCAGAGATTCCAGAAATTCCAATAATTCCAGAAGCCCCTAGAGTTCCTGCGAGATCGAGGGTACCAAATCGCCGAGAAAAACTTAAGAACGATATCGCTGCGACGTTAAAAAATTTAGGATATTACGCGATTCCAAGCGCGATTGAAGGTCTTAGACCATTTTTGCAAAATGTTGATTACATCGGGTGCAAGCTCGTACGCGTTAACGATAACTCGAAGCTTATTTTTCTCGTACCAATTAAACTCTGCGACTTAGAAGGAAGGATATTGATACACGAAGAGAAGATAGACTACATGACTTACTCGAAAGCTCAAGGACTCGGCTCGATGCATACAGCACGCCACTACATAGACGAGCTTTTAAAAGCTAAAGATTCTATTTTTGAAGACGTCATTAACGGTAATAATTTTCGAAGGTTCTTTCAAAAATACTTACAAATAAGGTTTACGACCGAAAAAAGTGCAAATAACAAGAAATTATATTTCGTTTCAGGACAGACTCAATACAAAGTCTTAATCGAACCTATTTTGCTTACTAAGATTCCCGCGAAAAGCATGGAAAAATCGATCCTTTTCCCATACCAGAGAAAAACAAATTTACACGTTATCGATAAGTCTAACATCGCCCATTTGCTTCAATTCTTGGAGAAAAAATGCCAACTAATCGAATCTCTCACCAAAAAAAATAATTCGATCGAGCTATACCAAAACATAGACGCTAAGTTTCGTTCGAGTCTGAAAATGGCTTCGCTTCCGTTCCTTGGGTACTCTGTAATACTGCTTGTTATCTATTTTTCGCAGCTCTACTTCCTGCTTAGGTTATTTAACAGCATCGGGTTTGCTGTTATAGGGATCTATTTTTTCGCGGTAGCATATTTTTACTTTAAATTTTCAAAAACTAAAAAAGAGCTGAAGACCGAATTTAAAACACCTTATTATTTACAGAACAGGCAGTTTAGCGAAACCGATTTGTTGTGCGTTAAAGAAGAGTTTACAGACGAGCAGATGGCTCAATTTGGCTACGAGTGTTTCGGAAAAGACAACGATTTTAAGGTGTTAGAACAGCTCGAAAAGGATACCGTTAAAGAAAGCGTTGTAGCGAGACAGCAAGAGCAAAACATCCCACAATTGTACGAGTTAGATTCTCGAGCGAACTCAAACTTAACGAGAGAAAAAGCTAAACGCGAAGTAAAATACAGCTCGTTTCTTGACGATTAATGTTTTTGCTTTGCATCTTCTATCAGGTCTTTTATAACGTAAATTAAACTTATCGTAAAAAAGACGATTGCTACGTATAAAAATGGAATTTTAAGCCAAATCATAAGTGCTTCATTTTGCGATATAATATAAGGATAGGTACTCCTTACGATAAACCTAATAATAGTTTTTAGTACAGCAAAAAAAAAACCCAATTAAAGAAATAAAAAAAATAATTCGGTCTATTTTTTTATTCATTTGAATCCATCTATTCTCTTAAAATTACTTTAATTATTGGGAGAAATCAATATATTAAAAATTTATTTTTTTCTTTATATATTCTTATTTTGCTTTAGCTCTATAAATAGGAATTAATTAAGATTAGATTGTTATGACGGTAAATTTTAAATCGGGATATAAAATTGTTTTCGCTATTGGTCTGCTGCTCGGGTTTGCTTCGGTCTTTTTGGATTGGTACTACTTTCAAGGAGTAAACAATTCAGGCGAGGTCGTGGTGGATTGGGTTTACAGCGTGTTATTCGATTGGAGCACCTCGCTTTCTCAAGGCGGCCTCATTAACGAGTTTTACGGGCCAAAAAACGCTTCTATACCTATTGCCATTATAATCGCATTTTTAATCGTTATTCTTTTGTCCGCTTATTTAGTATTATTTCTCGACGCGGAACTCAAAGATAACTTACCTAGATTAAAGAAATTCGGGTTTGTAAACTTATCCTTGGTAACCTTTATTGGATTCTTTGTTTTAATCTATCCGTTGTATTTCTTGCTCCCTAACGGTTTATATTATCCTTTCTTAGCGTATTACGATTACGAGTTAGAAGTTACTTTTTACTATTCGATAGGTCCCGGATATTTTCTCCAACTAATCTCGTTCGTTTGCACTTTTCCTTTCGCTACATTCAACCATTTAGTAATTACCACTTTCGAGAAAGAGCAATCCAGCGTGGAAAACAAGCTCAGTCGATATATCGATAGCGTTCAAGAAGATTTAGACTTAGACAAGTTAATAGCTCGAGAGGAATTTAAGCTAGAATCTATGAACGATTCCTTAAAAGAAGATTCAGCCTCTAAAAGCAACGCAGAAAAGATTTACGACGATTTTTTATTGGTACGGGGGCGAAAGTAATAACATGAAGGAACAATTGTTAGATATAAAGCTCAAGCGGTTGATCCAGCTCTGTAAAGAAACTCGCAACTATAAAAAGCTCGCTGTGGTAAGCTTCGTGCTTACGAGCAACGCGGTCGACGAGATCGGAATCAAGTTAGGAATGCGTCCAAGAGAAAAAAACTCAGGAGAAAAATTATTCGAGTATATGGAGCTCGTAAATAAGGTTTTTAGAGTAAACTTTAACGTTAACGTGTTTAAGACCGAATTAATCGAAGTATTAAAGAGAATAGAGCTTTTGTTTCTGAAAATGGAAGGGGGGCTTGGTTTAGAATACGTTAAAGAAATGTTTGAAGTTTATTACATGCTTCGCAAGTTAGACGTTCCTAACTTACACGACAACATCAACCCAGAAGTCATCGAAAAGAATCGCACGATTTCTTTCTTTTCTTTCTTATCGGGTGGTCGAAATGGAAAAAACAAAGAAGAAAGCATGTTTAACCCAATTTTGCTTCACAAATTTAAAGAAGAAGAAGAAGCACTTCAATACCAGCTAAATAATCGATTTGACAAGTCCACATTTGAGAGAATTCTACAGCTTAAAACCATTAGGAAAGGTATCGAGAAGAAAAAAGGGGGAAGAATCGTTATATCGGGCTCATTAAAAGACAATGTGTCTTACAAGCAATCGAAGGAACAGGTTGGGCAATTTTTGGTAATCGGGATTATAATTTTATTTGCTATGATCGGTAGTATATCTTTAATTGAGTCATTAATATACGGGTTCTTGTCGGTTGCCGTTAGCTACAACTTGCTCGTTTGTTTTGGTGCCATAATTGTGTTGTATTTCGTAAATAAAACTTATTTCGGTAAAAATTAAAAAAATTTAGAGAAAATCGATATAAAACGATAA
>JAUWHC010000409.1 GCA_030606095.1 Promethearchaeota archaeon
AAATGAATTTTGGTTGCGTTGCTAACCCTAACAGTAACCCTCGCGAACCTGAAATCCTAAAGGTTGGTCGTAAGGTAGATCTTGGTGTTGATTTCATACAAACGCAAACAGCGTTTGATATTGACGACGCAAAAGACTTCCTAAAAGATCTAGAACAATACAATGTTCCAGTGCTTCTTGGGCTCTTTCCATTAAAAAGCCACGGAATAGCTTGGTATTTCGATAATTACATTCCTGGAGTTAGCGTTCCAAAGGATTTCCTGAAAGCTCTTAAAAAAGCAGAAAAGGATAATAAAGGAAACAAACCTGGTAAATATGCAGCTATTGACAAGATAAATATCGAATTTTTCAAGCCTTTTATCGCAGAGATCAAGAAAACTACTAAAGCAGCAGGTATTCATTGTATGGCAGTTGAGTATGAAAGACTTTTCGCACCTTTACTTGGAGAATACCCAGAATATGTAAAATTATTCAATGTAAAACTAATAAAATAATTTTTTTAAAATTTTAATTAAAATTTTTTTATATATTTATAAACAAAAAAAACCCATAGGTAAGAATAGAAATGAAAAACCTAGATGAGAAAGATAAACGTATTTTAGAAATGCTTATCGAAGATTCACGGCGACCTTATCGAGAAATTGCTGAAGAGGTTGGCTTATCCGAATCAACGGTAAGAAAGCGTGTTATTAAATTACAAGATGATAAAGTTATCGAAAAATTCACGATTCGAATATGTAGAGAGGATGAAAGATGTATTATAGCTTTTCTTACGGTAATTCCCAATAACGAATCAGAAATTAAAGAATTGATAAGAGAAACGCAGATTATCCCACAGTGTGAGGAGGTTTACTTCTTAGCGGGACAGTGTGGCGTTTTAATAAAAGTAAATGTCCCAGAAATTAGCGAATTAGATGCGCTTGTTGAAAACTTTCGAGGGCGTAACGATGTAAAGAGCGTAGAAAGAATTTGTGTTGTCTTGAAACCAATTAAGACGACCAATCGTGACGAACGGTTGCCCATTTAAAGAGACCTCTTATATATCAAATTATTTTTTGGCTAAGCGTTTGAATTTTGGAATAAACATACCAGTTCTCTTTCTATATTCAATATAGGTTCGACCATACCGAAACTCTAAATCCTTTTCTTCAAAAACGCAAAAAAAATAAAAGATTGGTATCATAACAAGAGAAAACAGGCTGAGAAAGGGAGAATTCAATAAAAAAGGAATAATCCACCACGTTCCAAATTCGCCTATTGCTTGTGGATGCCTAATTTTTTCATATATCCCCCCATACAGCGTTTGTTCTTTCGTGGGTTGGATAGTTTCTTTACCAGCGTCGTGAACTCCCTTGAACATTAACGAAATACTGGGAACCGATATCGCAATAGCAATGATTACTGAAATCCAATAGTCCCATGTAAAATAACGAGGAAAGTTAATGGGCAATGGGTAATAGAAATAAATAAACTGATTGATAATAATAACGAACATAAAGATACTCGAAATTATTCTATACTTAGTACATTTTTTGTAAGCAATTTTACCAATCTTTTTTTCTAAAGCTGCAGGTTGAACGCTTTTAATATAGTAGATCGTACAAAATAATACTGAAACTATTAAAAATGTAAAATTAATCCATTCAATCATTTTCAACATTTGAGAGTTTAACTTTTGTAATAAATTTTTCCACTTTTCTCAGATTTCTGCGCAGTTCCTTGATTCTCAAGGTAAACGAGGTGCCCTAATACTTCACTTAAAGCCATAAACGAATTTATTTCGTCTAAATCCGTTCCAAAATGAACTTGAGAAATCTTGAATGGCGTCATAGGCTTGTCTTTAATTAAACTCGAAATTTCAGATAATCTATTCTCGTGATGTTTCTTTATTTCTAAAATTCGTTCATGTGGATTATATATTATGTCTTGATGAGCAGGAAGAATTATCTTTGTATTTAACTTATCAATTCTATCTAGCGAGTTTAGATAATGCTCTAAAATGTTATCATAATTGTACTTCTCGTATTCGTCCTTAAGGGTATTAGGAATCAAGAAATTCCCGATATGTGGAGTAATTCTCGATAAGATGTGATCTCCAGCAAAGAGATATCTCTTTTTTGTATTAAAGATGCAGGTGTGGCCAAAACTATGACCTGGAGTCCAAATTATTTCTAAATCATCCAAAAATCTTTCGTTATCGCGCACAATTACATCTGGTTTTTGGTAGCGCAGAAGTTTCGGCCAAAAAGTGAAAAATTGAACTACTCTTTTCCCTTGTTCTTCGCTAATTCCATATTTTATCATTAGATCTGCAGCTTTTTTAGCTTCGGATTTTAACTCTTCCATAGTTGAATCGTTTGTTTCCCATTGCAGAATTTTATGGGTTATATCGTTCATTACGATTTTCAAGTTTGGGTTTTTGCGTTTAAGAGTTTTTACTAATCCTATGTGATCCAAATGATTATGTGTTATAAAACAATAATCAATATCTCCAATTGTTATATTTAAGTCGTTAAACGCTGAAAAAAGAAGTTTACTCCAATTTCCCATATTTAAACCAGTATCTATTAGAATATATTGATCGTTTAACTTAAAAAGGTAAAGACAAACGAACTTTACGGCAAATGGAACGTCAATTTTAATTCGATAGACATCATCAATTTTATTGACTTCAGATTTAAATTTGTACAAAATTCAAGCCAAATAATAAGTTTATATTTTTAAATAAGAAAAATAATGAGGAAATTAGTAATTTTCTAATCTAAAATAAAAAGAGGAAATATTTTGTATACATACTAAAATTTAGTTTTTTTCTGGAATATAATAATACCTATTATTATAAATACGATTGTATAGGCTACGACAATCAATAATCCACCTAAT
>JAUWHC010000380.1 GCA_030606095.1 Promethearchaeota archaeon
GATTAAATCAATTAAATTATCGTTAATGAAGATCGAACATCCTGTAAATAAAATATCTTTAGATAAACCAAGGTTTTGAGGTGGATTGGTTTTAACTTCTTGAATGTACTTTTCTAAATCAGGTAGGAATGTTGGACCGTATAATATTGCTTTTTGAATTATTTTTATTTTTTCTGAGCCCAAAATCTCTAAGTCATTAACTTGCGATAGTTTTTTTTTAAAATCATTATACTTCTTAATACTCTCAAATAATTTTTCGTCAGAAATTTTTTTTCCCATAATATCTTCAAGCTTCTCCTTTAAATATTGCAGTTCTAACTTGAAATATTTTAGACTACTTTCATCCGTCATATATGGGACGTAAAAATTCAAACGAGGGATGTTAAAATATTTAGTAATTATTTCTGAAGCACAAATATCTGATACACAATGGTTTGAAACAATAAAATAATCCACCAAATCTAAAAATCTGAAGTTACCTGGTTTAGTAGAAAATAATCCAATACATGATTGAGCAAATGCACATGTAGATGGAGGTAAAAAATCGTGACTAGCTTCCATCAACGCGTCATTCCCTCCAAACATCATCCTTAAAGGAAAGAAACCCGCTGCATCTATCAGTTCTTCGGGGATATTATCGTGGGCTAAAAAAGCAATAATTTTAACGCCTTCTTGCTTTTTTTCTTTAAGAAATAGCGAAAACTCTGAGAGAAGAACGGTATCGGTCATATTATCAGCTTTAGAAGTATTATTTTATCTATCTGAAAAGACTTAATTCCTTATAAAAATTTTCCGATTTAAAATATAGATAAAAATATTAAAATTAACTGATATTAATTTAATTAGAATTGTTTTCTTGAGCGATAAGTGCCGCTCCAATTGCTCCAGTCAATTGCGGAAATTCTGGGCATTCGATTTCATATCCAAGTTCGTCTTCTAAAAATTTTTTTACGGCAGGATTTTTAGCGACTCCCCCACAGAAAATTAATTTAGGACCGACGCCAATACGTTTTGCCATTCCGGCAACTCTTCTGGCAATTGATTTATGTATACCGCTTGCAATCTCTTCTTTAGAAGCCCCTCGAGCGAATAGACTTATTACTTCGCTCTCAGCGAAGACAGTACATGTGGAACTTATTGAAGCTGACTTGTTAGCTCTTAAGGCCAAATCTCCAAATTGATCAATTGGAATTTCCAAAGCGTGAGCCATGACTTCCAAAAATCGACCCGTTCCAGCTGCGCATTTGTCATTCATTTGAAAGTCAATAACATTCCCAGTTTTCTGGGAGATTACAATGGCTTTGCTGTCTTGCCCCCCTATATCAATAACTGAATGAACATCTGGAAAGAAAAATTGCACACCCTTAGCGTGAGCTGTAATTTCAGTCACTCGATCGTCTGCTATGTCTATTGTGTTTCGACCATAACCAGTACTCATAACATAAACATCCGATCTTTTCAGATTATTTTTTCCCAGCAAGTCATCAAATAAGTTATGACCGATTTTTTTAAAGTCGTAGGTAGAGCGTTCTGTGCGATGATCAATTAGTTTTCCATCGTTTAACAGCACAATCTTTGTTGCCAAAGAACCAATATCTATACCAATAAAATTCTTCAATTTAAATCGTTTAAAAATATAATTTTTTATATTAAAATGTTTTAAAAAATTTTAAATTTTCGATAAAACCAAATAATTTTTTAACCTAATAGAAGAATTGAAACTATTATAGTTAGAGCAAAAGCAGCTAACATTTTAAGAACATTTTTCCATAATGATTCTCTCGAAATGAAACCTACAAAAATGCCTAGAAGAACAATGAATATAAAAATAATTAAAAAAGAAAAGATGAAAACATTAAACCCTGCTTTTATAGTAAAAAAAAAAGGGATTAATGGAACAATTCCACCTAAAAGCGGCGCACATCCATTTACTAGCGATACAATTATACTTGCAATTCTTTCTGCCTTTTCTTGTAATGTCTTTGCTTTCCTTCTCTTATTATTTGATTTTTTTAAATTTAGTTTTTTTCTTCGATTTTTACCATTAAAATTAACCGTCAACATTGCTTTCTCGATTTCTTTTTCTTCTAATAACTTATCACCCTCTTCTTTTCCGTCCTCTTCCTTCATTATTACCATAGCCTTATCTAACTCTGATTTCAATCTCTTCTGTTCTGCTTTTTCAGATATGTATGAACCACTTAATCCCGACATGAACATTGAAATTGATGTTGCGAACCCAGTTAATATTACAATATGACTATCTACTGTTTGTTGTCCTTCTTTTAATATTAGTATAAAAAATCCTAATAAAATGCCTAAAATAGTTGGATCTTAACAAAAACATGAATATTATAAAATAAAAAATATTATAATAACAAAATGTTTGCTAAAATTAAAATATATAATGAAATTATTCGATTTAAAGAAGTAATGAGAAGATTATTTACTATTAATTTCTTTGATGGTATGCTTACTCAAAGTGGAATTCTGCTAGGATTTTTTATTTTTCTACTTAATAATAATACTACAATTTATATTGATTCTATTATTATTATCTTACCAAGTGTAGGAACGTCTTTATCAATGCTTTTATCGGGATTTTCAGGCTCATATCTTTCAGAAAAAACAGAACAGAAAATTAAGAAACTTGCTCTAAATAAGGCTATGGTAGTTATAGAAGATAAAGGAAAAACAAAATTAAAGGAAAAAAAGATAAAAACAATTCACGAAAAAGCAGAAAGCTTTGCTAATGTAATAGTTTCACTTACAAATGGTATTGCACCATTCTTAGGAGGGTTAATACCTTTAATACCTTTCTTCTTTGTCTTGAAAGCTGGAATATTAGTGTTTATTACATCATTTATAATTATATTTGTATCTATTATTATATTAGGAATCTTTTTAGGAATTGTATCAAAAGAATCTTTAATAAAAAGTGTCATTGAAACAATGATAGGCTTTATCATAACATTTTTTGTTACTTTTTTTGTATTAATAATTTTATTTTAAGGAAAAATTTCATTGGGTAAGTATTTTGTAATAAACCATTCATTAAATGCAGATATTTTTCCAGATAAACGTGTAATTTTATAATCTTCAATTTTTTGAATAAACGGAATATATTTTAAATTATAAAACTGTGGATAGAAAGAATTATACCATATTTCTTCTTTATTGATGTTTTCTTTAAATAAAATCCAACGATCTACAAATT
>JAUWHC010000007.1 GCA_030606095.1 Promethearchaeota archaeon
TTGGGCGCGAATTATTGAAGCTGTAGAGGCAATTGAATTAATCGCACAATATCTTGAAGATCCTGATATAGTAAATCCCGATTGCAAGACGTTAGATGTGGAACCGCGAGAAGGTAGCGGTGTTGGCGTTGTGGAAGCCCCCAGAGGTATATTGCTATATAATATCTGGTCTGACGATCAAGGAATTTGTAAGAAGTTAAATCTTCTAGTGGCAACGAACCATAATATCGCTGGAATCGAGAAGACTTTAATGCATGTAGCAAAACAAGTGTTCGAAGATAAGGCTTTGGAAGGATTAAAATTACCAGACCCTTGGATTAAATAAAAATAAAAAGAAGGAAACTGTGATAAAAAAATGAGCGAAGAAATTCCGGAAGGAGTAGTAAATATCTTAGAAATGATAGTCCGTTGTTTTGACTGCTGACTATCGTGTGCCGCCCACATTACCGTAGTAAAAGAGGACGGCGAAGAGATTTACTCTCGCAAGTTGAATGTTGGCTTAGGATGAATATCCAATAAAAACAATAGATTGGATATAACTGCCCCCTGTGTGGGGTTAAAGCCAATAAATGTTTTAAATAAAAACGAATGAAGAAATGGAAAAAAGTGAAAAAAATGACAATAGATTTTGAATTTAGAAAACAAGTTATGGATTATCATATCGGGTCTGATTTGATTAAATATTGCTATCAATGTAGTCGCTGTTCAGACAACTGTCCAATTACCAATGTAACGACAGACTTCTATATGTCTACAGGATACAACCCAAGAGCTAACATCTTAAAAGCATTGTTAGGATATAAAGATTTGATTTTTTCTGAAGATCCTTTAGCAATTTGGGGCTGCACAGTTTGCGATACATGCGACGAGGTTTGTCCGCAGAACATAGAATTAACAGAAATCTTTACTTTCTTAAAAAACGAGTCCACTAAACAAGGAAATGCGCCTGAATTTATTTATTTACAAGCGAGAGCAATTTTTGATAGTGCAAAAGCAATACCTCCCCAATCTGCTATAGAACGCAGACGAGAACAATTAGGTCTACCGGCTGTTGCCACACCAGATGTAAGCGAATTACAAACTTTATTAAAAAATATAGGAGCAGATAAAAAGCTTAAATAGGAGGAATGATGAAAAAATGACAGAATATAAGATGTTTGAGGGTTGTACGATCGGAAACCGTATTCCATTTATAGAAGCAGCTTCTAGAAAAGTTTTTGATAAAGTTGGAATTGAGACCTCACAAACGAACTTTTCTTGTTGCCCAGACCCTACGGGCATGAAATCGTTTGATAACGACGCTTGGTTAGCAATCGGTGCAAGAAATCTATGTTTAGCGGAAGCTGAAGGAAAAGACATAATTTCTCTATGTAATGGTTGTACCAACACGCTTAGAGGTGTCCAACATCAATTAAAGCACGATTTATGGAAAAAGGATAAGGTCAATAAAGAACTCGCTAAGATCGGGAAAGAATATAAAGGCACAATAGACATAAAACATTTTGTTGATGTGCTAAGCGAAAATTTGGACAAGGTCAAAGGAGCGATAACTAAACCACTTGACGGTCTAAAAGTTGCCGTCCATCCAGGATGCCATTATATGCGACCTGCCGAGTGGATGGAATCAGACGATCCCATGAGACCAACCACGCTAAAGAAGCTCGTAGAAGCAAGCGGAGCAACGGTTATCGATTACGGAGAGGAAATCTTATGCTGCGGGAGTGCTGTAACTAACGCTTACGAGGAACACGGTTTTGCTAACTTAAAAATTAAGATGGATGCCATCAAAAAATCTGGCGCAGATGTGATTGCTGTAAATTGTCCAGCGTGTTATCAACAATTCGATACAAGGCAGCGAGATTTGGGTAAGAAATACGAGACAGAATACGCCATTCCCGTGTTGTATATCACAGAGCTTTATGCTTTAGCGATGGGGTTCACTCCAGACGAAATCGGCATGAAGTTTCATAGAGTTCGCATGAAATCCATATTAGAAAAACTAGGTTTATAATTAACCTTTTTACTTAATTATTTTTATTTATTTATTTATTTTTTTAGCATTAAAGTTTTATACTAATAGTGTTAGTTTTGAATAGTAAAGAATAAAAATATTGAAGTTAATTTATTTATTGGAACTAATTTCTTCAGGTGAAGAAATTCCTATTAGGTATAGGACATATGTTTTTACTACTTAAAAGAGTTAAAAAGATAGAAAAGGAGAAGAAATTAAATGATATCGTTCGATAAAGAGAGGTTCCCGCCCTGGTTTTTTCAATTCATCGAGAATTATTCGCATATAATGTTAGATTTGCGATTCAACACGGATAGCGTAATGGTAGAAACGTTAAACTTCTCGCTCGATTTAGAAATCCAAGGATTTGAGGGGTTGATTTTTTACATTTACAAACCAAACTTAAATAAAATCGAGTTTGACATTCTCGACCATAGGACAGCGTTCATTAGCACAATAAAGAATTTGCATATTGACCTTAAAGATTATACCTCTTCAGATTCGTTAGATTTTATTCTTATCCCTTTTGGGCACTTCAGAGAAGACCATAAGTTTATTCCAGTAATACACAGCGGAAATGTAGAATCAAATTATCAGATATTTACTTGGGCTCCTTCGCTACTTTTTAAAAACATTAAATCGATAATTAAAATTGCTAATACTTACGACGAAATAGTGCCGCTAGCGTATTTAGATCGGTACTTTTATCAATTCAATAGCTCATTTAAAGGAAATAAAACGGAATTTCTTTTCAGTCTTATTAATATCCTCGTTAGTCTTGAGGATATGCCCGATATTGAACCTTTAGTTTCTAAGATAAAAGAGTTAATCACAAAAACTAACGAGCTTTTATTTGAATTGTGTCAAAGATCAATTCCCTTAGAAATGATTAACCTTCTCAAAGAATTAGAGCGGTTGAAATTCAATGTTGACAATTTATCTAAAGAAGAAATCTTTAATTGGCTCGACGACCTTTTAAATATTTATGCAGATAAGGTTTAAACGACTTTATTATTTTTATGGATGACTGCTATGTCATAACCCTGGTAAGATTTAATAATAAAGAAAAAATTTTCTTATCTTATTTTTTAATTTTTTTTATAACGAGAAGAATTAACGCTACTAGGAAGAAAATTACTCCAACAATCAAGAAACCAAATTTAATCGTCGCAGATAGTGATGCAATTAAGGGTATGAACGATGCAAACGCGAGGGGATCTTGTAGCATGATGAGTAAATTAATGTTTTCTATAATGTCAAAAATTCCGGCGATGATTGGCGTAAAGCTCATGTAAAGGCCAATATTTAGGATTTCTCCGTTCAATTTTCTTGAAACGAATAAAATCAATGCAAAAAGAGGTACTGTGTAACCAATAATATAAAGAAAGTCCCAGTACACTCCCGCCGCCTGCAATTCCCTTCCTTCGGCGTCCCAATCTGCAAAGATCGTTAATATTTGCTCTTTAGTCCAAGCAAATTCAAAATCTAAGATACCATACTCATATACTGAATGTGCCAACGGTTCAAAAATCAGAATGTTAATTGTAAGAAGAATGACAATTGCTATAGCCGCAAATACTAATAGAATTAAATCGCTAGGTTCTTTTTTTAATTTTTCTAATTTTTCTAAAAACATAATTTTTCACTTATTAAAACCTAAAAATTAACTAACGAAAGTTATGATAATAACTTAACTTATGTGTTTTTTATTTACACATCTTAAGTTATAAAATATCCTTTTTTACACAATAAACAGAAGTAAATTTTAATTAGGAGATGATAAATAATGCCCGTAATTACAATTGAGGGCCCTCCTCGCGATAGAGAAACTAAACGGAAGCTTGTAAAGCAATTTACAACGATATTCAAAGAAGTTTACGGATACCCTGAAGATTTTTCTCATGTATCAATAATTATCCGCGAAAATGTCCCCGAAAATGTAGGAATAAATGGAGAATTATTAATTGATAAAAAAAGAAAATGAAATTCGGATTTTAAGTTTAACAAGAGAAAAATTAATCAATTCTAAACTTTTTTTTTAATATTTTAATGATAGCAGGTTTTATTTTTAGAGGGAAAAAAACGATTCTTATATTGATTCTTTAGAATAATTAAATATCAAAGAGTCTTCAATCCATGCCCAGTGGAACATAGGTCTTTTAAACTCTGTATTCAAATACAAACCATTTGTTTTCATTTTATTATGAATATCCTCTAACTTAAAGTGTTCACTTCCTCCTCGATGTGTTGCATGATATGATACAAAACCTTCTTTTCTCAAAACTCGGGACGCTTCCTTGAATAATTTATTTCTCTCATCATCATCTAATAAATGAAGTACATCATACATCAATACCACATCCATAGATTCATCAGATAAAGGGAATTCAATCTCACCTGAGGTCTTGATGATTTCTATGTTTTTTATTTTTTCTTTTTTTATCTTGCTAATTAAATCCCCAAGCAAACCTTCCTTGTCTGAATCTAAGGCATAGATTTTTCCAGAACTACCAACAATCATAGAAGCGAGCACCGTATATACTCCTGTTCCGCACCCAAAGTCTAAGATTTGTTGTCCCTTCTGTATTCCTATATCTCGAAGGATTATTTCACCTTCTTTATCCATCCAATCTTGTAAGCGTGTCATTAACTCTAATAATATAAATTATTTCAAAATATTAAACCTAATCCCTTAATAAGATTTTTTAGCATATTATATAGCAATTTGATTGTTAGATTGATTAAAGGAATTTTTTAGATGTTAAGAATTATTCCAATGTAATATAAAAAAGATTTGATCTAATTGAATTAAATTAAAATTAAATAATAAATTCTAACCTTCTTTTAAAAATAAGCAAATATAATCATTAATTATTTTTAGGTTCTAATATTTGAAAAATTAGATATATTCATTTTAAAATTGTAAAATTATGTGTCTCGCTATCCCTGGAAAAATTATTCAGATGAATACCGAAAAAAGTTCCGCTTTGGTAGACTTTGACGGAATACAGCAAAACGTTATAACTGCTTTAATTTTAAACCCGGAAGTTGGAAAGTATGTAATCGTACACGCAGGGTACGCCATCGAACAAATAAACGAAAACGATGCCCTTGAAGCGATTGAGCAGTGGAAAGCGATTGCAGACAATCAGAGCCTTAACTTATCCGACATTTTATAATTAATTCTTTATTGGGAAAAAACTTAATTAAAACTACTTCTTCTTTTTCTCTGAAGTTGCCATTACTAAGTATCCCGCGTTTGCGAATAAAGCTATACCAACAAACAATAAAATTACCATATCAAGAATAATATTGGAATCTCCAAACATATCAAAAAGAAACGCAATTATCAAGCAAGTCATTCCTAAGGCTAGTAGATTTTCCTTTTTCTTAACCATCTTGATTTCATCCCTCCTTTCGTTAATTAATTTTAATTTTATTTGGATTTCTCCAATCTAAGAGATCTAATTAAATATTAAATTGGTTTTCTATATAGTATATATAGAGTATAGAATAGAATAAAGAATAGAAGATAGTCTAAATTCTGTGCTATAAATCAAATAACTCGATTTTAAGCTGCTTCAATTTGCCAAATAGTTTTTTAATAGCGCTAATAGCCTTTGAATTTGGATTAAAATCTAAAGGGGAGGTTCCATTCAAATCAGCTTCTCCAATTTCGGAGTCGAAAGGAATTGAATGATATAATGGAACTTTCCAATCTCTAATACGATCGTTGATAATACTTAATTGAGATTCATCAATTACTTTGTTTACAATAAGATAGATGTTAATTACACCTAATTTTCTCGATAAGTCTATTATTTTAGAGCAAAGGTCTAAAGATTTCTGAGAAGGTTCAGCTATTACCAGCATAACATCGATTCCTTTAGCAGTACCACGACCTAAATGTTCTAAACCCGCTTCGAAATCAACAATTACTACTTCATCTCTTTTTACAAGCAAGTTATATAATAAAGTCCTGATCAAAGCATTTTCGGGACATAAGCAACCCGAGGCGGGTTCTGCAATTCCTCCTAATACTAGCAGATGCAAATTATTTGGACCAGAGGCTTTAAATTTATCCGGAATATCGGAGACATTTGGAGTTATGTTATAAACGCCTGGACCAGCACCCTTAACAACCGTACGTTCCTCAATCATCTTTTTCATTTCTGAAATGGGGACTATCTTTGATTTGACCGCTTCGCTTATTCCTAAAGTATAGCTTAAATTCATCGCTGAATCGTTGTCAATAGCCAAAACCTTAAACCCATCTATAGCAAAAAGTCGTGCTAAAGTTCCAGCGATTAAAGTCTTACCTACACCACCTTTACCGGCTACTGCCACTTTCAAAAAATTCTACCTTTTACCTTTTCATTTATGAATTGGTTTGCTTTTATAACAATTCGTTATAATATTTATATTTTATATTTTAAAGTAGTTTGGAAGAAATAAATAGAGATACAAAATAAAACCTTGATCGATTGAACTACCACGCCCTAAAGGGCTTGGATTCCTAGGTTAAGAGTCGTTAATACATTACTGGGTTATAAACGAGGTTTTCCATTCGGTCGCCGCAAATACCGCAGCAAAGAGGATAACGACCATAAATAAGGTCTAATCCAAAACAGAAATTCAATATTGGTTCAATTACTTCTTACGAAAATAAATTTCTATTTCTCAGATTTTATAAGCCAGTTTGCTATTCGGTCTGGTAAGAAAAATCCTAGATAATATTCAATGGCACTTAATATTAGTAAGAATCTCACTAAAACAGGTACTATTAGAGGTGGTTCAATGAAGAGCGTTATCTCGATAAGTGTTCCAACGGTTAAAGATATAAAAGCTATTAATAAAAACCTTCCTTTCCATTGTATTTTTGGATCATTTGATTTTAATGAATTTTTTGTAAAGATAATACCTGTAATTATCGTTGTTAAAATTGTAAAAATGTTAAAAAGTAATATTGCGATGGAAAATGTTTCGATATTAGGTATTGTTCCAATAAAATCAGGATTTATAATTAAAAAAGTAATAAAAGCAATTTCATATGGAATACATATTGCCAAAAAAATTGACATAATTTTTGTTTTTGATGATGGATATACAAGAGAGCTGAATGAGTACATCCAACATATTATTGCTAGTGGAATAAAAATGCGTCCAAGAACTCTTTGTGTAAATGCATCTAAAGGAGAATTGAAAAGTATTTTTAATAAAAAAGAGATTGTCATTCCCCACCACCCTGAAGAGAGAAAAATCCAAGCAAGTCCAACAGTAATCAATTCTTTTTTTTTATAAGAAAAATATTTCAATAAAATCTTAATTCCTATTATTATAGAAAGTACAACAAATATTAAAGCAAAAGTACCTTGGAGTAGGCCTAATATGGTAAAATCTTCAAATCCCATAAAATCACTTTTGTGATACAATTTTAGATTTTTCTTTTATTTAATAGTAATTCAATTAATTATTATTTAAAAATTCTTAAATATTTAATTTTTTGATCTAAACTACTAATCGCCAAAATCAATTAATAGTTATATTTTTTCGATTTTCAAAATAAAAAAGAATTAAATTCGTTGAAAATTTTGTTTTATTCTAATGTTTTTTCAATTACGGGCTATAAACGAACCTATTATCCGCTACTATGAAAAAATCAAATTAATCGTAGGATTCAGAATCAAGAAACTTTTTTTTATATTATAACAGGCGAAGGCTTAGGTTTTTTTAGATATTGGGGATTGTTTATCTTAGATAAAAAATTTAACTAATAATTTATAGAAAATAACCTAAGGAGGAGATAAAATAGAACTATAAAATTTATAATTCTTACCCATATTTTGCATTCTTTTTGATATTTTCATCATTTCGTTAAAGATCTTCTCGTTATCTTTCGGATTTTTACAAACGATTAGCTTTTCATTTAAATCTTTTATTTTTATTGTTAAATCTGTAAATTCCTTAGGTGGTTTTAGCTGGTAATGATGAATTAATTCGCCATTATTTTTAACTTCAATAAAAACCCATTTATTATCTTTTTGGGACCAATTCCATCTGTTATGCGTTAACTCTCTTGCCATTCCATTTTTCACAATTTTTCTAAAATTAGTTAGTGTCGATAGTAATCAAATATCTATGAGCTAAAACCTTGTTATTGATTATTATTTTATACGAAGATATATTTATTATTTTTTAAAAAAATTATTAACGAGTTATTATTTAGAAACAGCGAATAAATTTAAATTGAAATGTTTAAAAATTATTAGTTTTAACAATTTGATTTTGTGAGCATTTTTATAGCGGCTTCCCGAACGTCAATGTCCTTATCTTTTTGAAGTTCTTTTAACATATCTACCTTTTCATTATTCTCAAAATTCCGTAAAGCTTTAATGAGGTATAACTTTACGATCCAATCGTCGTCTTTAACTAATCCTTTGAAAGCGTTAAAAACTTTGGGTCCTTTAATAAAGCTTAATACTTTTATAGCGTATGTTCTTAAATCTCTATTACTCTTACTTAAATCTTCGACAAGCTGGGCTATAATCATATCCTTAGAATCATTTGTCAGTTGCTTATACATTTTAAAGAAAAGTGTAGGTGGAAAGTCTTCAAAAACAATCTGGTCGGGTGTTATAACGGGTTCTACATTATTAAATAGCTGTTCTTCACGAACTTTTAATTCTACTATCAAATCGCTTAACTGTTTGTTAGCGTTTTCGATCTTTTGTAATTTAACATTTAAATTTTCTAATTCTTCATCTCCTTCTGAAACTTTCTTAAGAAACTCTTCAATTTTTTGCTTTAAGCTTTCTATAATGGATATATTCGTATCTATGATGTCTTTTAACTCGGTATTTTCTACTTCTAAATGTAATAAATTGACCTTTAATTCTTCTAAATTATTGCTGATTTCAACGCCTTCTGGAGACGCTTGTTCCTGAAATTTTACGGTTTCTTCTATTTTTTGTTGTAAATAATTAACTTTTTCGTGATATTGATCGTTATCAAACGTTAACTGGTCGACAAATTTATTTGCTTCATCTAATTCGTGGATGTATTGAGTTTTAGCCGCATCATTCTCTTGTAGGTTCGTTTTAAGCCCTTCTATTTCTTGGTTTAACGATTCAATTTGAATGCGGCTAATTCCGTTTTCTTCGGTTAATTGAAAAATCAGTTTTTTCGCATTTATTAAATCTTGATTTTCTTCTCCAATATCTCCTTCTTTAAATACGAGTATTTCTTGCAATTCTTTTATTTTGTTGTTCAAATTCTCGATTTCAAGGCGATTAGTCTCGTTTTCTTCAGTCAATTGCACAATAACTTTGTTTGCGTAAATTAATTCTTCATTTTCTTCTTTAAAATTTTGAATGTTTTCAAATTCATTCGATATTTCCGCAATAGTTTGTTGTAGGATTTCAATATCTTTTTCCTTTTTGATAATATCTTGCCTTTGGTTCGTAACTAAATCTTTTAACACGAATACATCTTCAGGGATATTGTTTTCTTTAAATACAGAAAGCTTAGTTTTTTGGTTTTGAATTATTTTTCTCTGTTCATCGATTGTGAAGCTCAAGCGATGGACTTCTTCTTTTAGACGACTTATAATGGTTTCTAAATCGGAGTGAGTTTTATTTGTGTAATCAACTGAATCTATTAAATCTTTTAATTCTTTACTCATTTTAATAGCTTATTAATGATCTAATTTGAATTATTAATAAAGGTTTTAGCTAATAAATCTTCACATATTTTCGCTAAATACTTTTTTTTGACAATAAAACTTGAGTTAATAAATCTTTATTGACTCTTACATGAAAAGTTTTGAATTATTGGAAATTATTTTATAAGTTACAAATAATAGAAAAAAAATCTTAAAATATTCTTTTATCTTCTCTTCTTCCATAGGAAATCGCACTAATTTTCAATTAAGAATTAGATGATGATTATAGCTCATTTATCAAAAAATAAAATAGATAAATAGAATAAAAAAAAAGAGAGAAAATTAATTTTTTAGAGCGCTCTTCTTGGTTTTCTTCGCAAATCTAACTTTTTTTAGTGCTACAATCGTTCCAGTTGGAACCCCAACAGAGCCTATAGCTAATAAAACAACTGTACTCGTTTCAATTGGGTAATTTGGGTTAGGATCGTCGTTAAGGGGATCGTTGTCGTAAGAAGGCGTAATAACTACAGTAATGTTAATACAATTCGAAATTTTACTGCCAAAATCGTTAAAAGCTACGGCTACGAAGTAATAAGTACCATTAGAATATCCACTTAATGGTAGGGAAAGAGTTGCAACCTCTTCTAACAGCAAAGTCAAACTCCCGTTGATCTCGGTGATATAACTAGAATATTGATAGATTGAATAATTATTTGCCCAATCCGAACTCGTCCATTCAAGAGTAAAATTGCCGTCTTGATCGGGATTATTTGCGTTTGAGCTTATCGCAAAATCGCCTGGTGGATCTGTTGGGTCAGGTGGATCGGGAGGGTCTGGAGGTATAGCTACAGTAATGTTGATACAATTAGAAGTATTATTGCCGTAATCGTTGAAAGCTACCGCTATAAAGTAATAAGTGCCGTTAGAATATCCACTTAATGGTAGGGAAAGAGTTTCAATTTCCTCTAGCAGTATCGTTAAACTACTGTTGATCTCGGTGATATAACTAGAATATTGATAAACAGAGTAATTATTTGCTCCATCTGAACCCGTCCATTCCAGATTAAAATTGCCGTCTTCGTCAGGATTATTTGCGTTTGAGTTTAGCATAAAATCACCAGGTAAATTTGATGATTGAGGTATAGCTACTGTAATGTTAATGCAATTCGAAATTTTATCGTCAAAGTCGTTAAAAGCTACGGCTACGAAGTAATAAGTGCCGTTGGAATATCCACTTAATGGTAGGGAAAGAGTTGCAACCTCTTCTAGCAGCAAAGTCAAACTCCCGTTGATCTCGGTGATATAACTAGAATATTGATATACAGAGTAATTGTTTGCTCCATCCGAACTCGTCCATTCCAAATTAAAGTTCCCGTTTTCGTCAGGGCTTCCCGCATCTGAGGAGATTACAAAGTTGCCTGGTGGGTTATACTCGTACGAAAAGGTCGTGTAATTGAGCAATTGGGGGGTAGAGTGATAGTTATTGTTTAGATAGGTTTCAAAACTATAATTTCCAAGAGTATCGGGACTATAGGTAAGATTGAAATAAGTATAGTTAGCAAAATCTTCCGAAGAAAATTCTGCCCACCCTATGTTTGCGCCTTCTTTATACATTTTAGCCGAAACATTTCCATCGTATACTGGTTCCGCGCCTTCAGCAAATAATAGAGATGCATTTACGGTTATAGTTATGTTCTTGTATGTTTTTACTATTGACACATCGTTGCTACTATCAAAAGTGGTGTTAAACGATATTGGGACTTGTCCGATTATCTTAAAACCATCGTACGCGGTTACATTTCCTGTAACGATCGGGTAATTCTCGAGATCGGTAGGGATATCTACGTCCTTTTGATACGATTTGTTGTCGGTTTGATCGAATTCAATTGTTCCGAGTTGAAGGCTTTCGAGCTTGACTGTCGCGTATTCTCCAAAATCGGAAAGAATAATGTTACAAAGCTCTGCCGAGATCGCGTTAACTCCTCCTAAGACAACTGAGGGGGAATATTGAACGTTCATCCGCACTCGATCGTTTTTAGCCATTTCGCATATCCATGCGAAGGTTTCTTGGTCGATTCTTTTTCTACTAGTAGACAAATAAAATTCGTGGTAAGTATCTGAATAAATCGATTGTATCAAAGATTGCGATTGTTCCACATCGAAGGCTATTTCTAAATCTAAGATTTCGGAAATTTTGTAACAGTAATATAGGTTTTTAATGTTTGAGTAGTTTAAATTGTTTACCGCGAAATTTTCTATTTTTGTGGAGTTTAGATTGAATTGGTCGATCGCTTTCAGAGCGTAGATCGCATAGTACAGATTTTCTAAACGGTCTTCTACTTTATCGGAATAATTCAAATCGAAATACAACTCCGAGGGCGTTTCAACTATATTTCTAATGATGTAACTCGCCAAGGCGGTTTTATTGAAGCCTAAATTAGTAATAGGACCTAACCCTAAATAATCGGCAATAAGCTCCATAACTTTTATCGCGTAAAAAGAATACTGCATATAAACAAATTGATTTTTCCACTCCGAAGAGCTACCTATGTTATCGTACAAGAAGGCTCCAAAATTTTCTTGGTAATCGGGATCAAGAAATTGCGAGTCGATTACGCCCTGTAACACGGAATTAAGGTCGCAAAAGGCGGCAAAGTCGTTCAATTTAAAAATTTTCTGCAGCGAATTAAGAATCGAGTAGGTCTCTTTGTGCGAGTATATCGCGTTTATTTCGTCGACATGTTTGTGATGTCCTAAAGTGTAATAATCAAACGGTCTGGAGCGAAAACCTGCGATGTTTGGGTCAAGCTTAGTACTGGCGAAAAAATAATACTCCTCGCCCATATACAGCGCGCTTCCTTCTAACTGGTTGTACAATTCTTGTATGTCTAATTCTGCGATTCGGTCGAAATAATCGTACGAAGAAATAACTGTATGGATAAGTTCTACCGAAGTGTAATCTTCCGAGAGCAAAGAATACCCGTTATGCTGAGAGAAGAGCCGGATAAAAGACGCAATCTCATTTTTCGCGTTCTGAGTTAATTCCGAGATCTCCCCTGTGTTTGCGAGAGACCTTACGATTTGAAAAGTATCGATTAACTCGTGGTATTTGATTGTAGTTGAAGCTTCCCAACCGCCTAAAGCGTTCCGATTGTCGATTATAAAATCAATTACTCTATCTCTATCAAAACTTGTAAAACCTGTTAAATCCGACAATTCCAAATTTATAGCAGTTGCGACGATGTTAGTGTAATTGGCGACCCAGCCCACTGAAGATATATCGAAATAAAAGTCTGCGGGGTGATAAAGGTCGGTTAAGTCTTGATGGAATTTAGCTATGTTGATAACATTAATGTAGTTGCTTCCAAAAGTTTCTAAGGTTTTTATGGCGTAGAAAGATGCAAATTGGTTCGGTTCCGGCTCTAACAATGAATCAAACAAATGATTTTTATCGTTAAAAAACCCTGTGTGAGAAAATAACGATTGCAATCCGTCTATAAAATCTATTATGTCGTTCCTTTCTTGGGAATAGCTGCCCCAGTCTGATATAAGAAGATCGAGCGTAATTACAGCGTAATATGTATTATCGGCAGTGGGAATTTTAAAGCCCTCGTCTAGCGAATCATCGTACGGCTGACCTATAAACCCGTGTAGGGTAGGATGGTAGCACTCCCAGATAAAGTCGATGGTTTCAGCGATGTCGATTAAACTTAAAGCGTTTAGAATTTCCAAAGAAAGCACCGCATAGCAATTAACCTCCAACAAAGTAGTTAGCGGCATATACAAGCCCGGTATTGAAGAAGATAAGTATCTCTTCGCGCTTGAATCTATGAACTGGTGAGAACTTGAGTTGTAAAACGACATTAAGTAGTTTCTTACTTCGGTTTGATTAATTTCGTCTAATTTTCCAATAGAATCCAAAATGAAGAGAGCGTAATAAGTCGCTTGAAGCGAATCGGAGTATATTTGAGCGTAATAGCCCTTAGAGCTAAAATTTGCGCTTTTAGAATCGAAAATACTTTCTATAAAGTCGAAGTTGGTCGGGTTAGCGGTGTTTAGAAGTTCGAAGTAATTTTCATGCTCCGCATTTATATTTTCAGAATCGCTTGGCAGAATTCGCTTCGAACTGTTGTTTGCCAAGAAACAAAATGTAAGCGCAATTAAAAAGATTGCAATTAGCGCTACCTTTCTTTTTTCTTTTTTTTTACGTTGCATAATGCTTCACGCTTAAAATTTTTAGTTTAAATTAATGTTTAAAAAACTACAAAATCGTAAGTATATAAAAGAAAATTTTTTTTTCGAGCAGGAGCTTTAACATTGAGAACTTTAAAACAAAATAAAAAAAAAATGAACTAAATTATAATTTTACAAAATTTCAATTTGCTTAATTTTATCGCCTTTATTAATTGAATCAACAATTTTTTGATCCTCGGGACCTATTACTACACCGAATATGGTATGCTTATTATTTAAATGTGGTGTAGGAACGTGAGTTATGAAAAACTGGGATCCGTTTGTGCTTGGTCCCGCATTTGCCATTGCTAAGATACCAGGTTTATCAAAAGTTCTCCCCGATTGAAATTCGTCTGAAAAAGGGTAAGAAATGTCTTTTCCTTGAAATGGAAAGGAATTTATTCCCTTTTTTTTTGGCCCGTTCATTCCTGTACCAGTTGGGCACCCCCCTTGAATCATAAAGTCTTGAATAACGCGATGAAATGTCAATCCATTGTAGTAACCTCGCTTAGCTAAGAATAAAAAGCTCGCAACAGTGAGGGGAGCATCATCGTCAAACATCAAAAGATTTAAAGTTCCTTTAGTAGTAATTATTTTTATTTTAGTCATAATAGTTGTTTTAGTGCGTTATTGCTAAAAATATTTATTAAAAAATACTTTAGAAACCTTAAGTTAAACTATCTAAAATATAAAAACTTTAAAATTAATAGCTATAAAATATTTATTGAATTAAACTTAAAATCACTTAGCGTCAATGCAAAAATGAACGATACTTCTGATATATCTTATTTTTTCAACCCTAAAAGCATTGCAGTTATAGGAGCCAGTGCGACACTTGGTAAAGTAGGTTATAATGTTTTGAGAAATATCGTTGAATCAAAGTACTCTGGAAAAATTTTTCCTATTAATCCTAAAACTCAAGAAATATTGGGATACAAGGCTTATAAGAGCGTTTTAGATGTACCAGAGGATATTGACATAGCAATATTTGTAATTCCTAGTAAGTTTGTTAATTCCATTGCAGAAGAATGTGGAAAGAAAGGAATAAAGGGTTTAGTTATTATCACCGCCGGTTTTAAAGAGATCGGGGGCGAAGGAATAATTCGTGAACAAGAGCTAATTAAAGTTGCAAATAAGTATAGCATGAGAATTATTGGTCCAAATTGTTTAGGTTTTATCGGGGTGAATTATAACGGCTCGTTTGCAGCCAATACTCCTAAAAAAGGACATATCGCGATGATTTCTCAATCTGGTGCGTTTCTCACGTCGTTTATGGATTTCTCAATGGATCAGCCTTTTGGTTTTTCTTGCAATATAAGTTTAGGAAATAAAGCAGATATGGACGAAGTTGATTTTATTGAATATTTAGCGAACGATGATAATACATCTGTAATTTTAGGCTATTTAGAAAGCATAGAAAAAGGAGAAAAGTTCCTAAGAGTTGTATCCAAAGCAGCAAGGAAAAAGCCTATTATTATATTGAAAGCTGGAGTTAGCGATGCTGGAGCTAGGGCAGCCTCAAGCCATACTGGAGCGTTAGCTGGTTCTGACATAGCATACGATTTAGCTTTTCATAAATGTGGAGTTTTAAGAGCAAAAACAATCTCTGATCTTTTTGATTACGGAGAAATCTTTTTATTTCAACCAATCCCTAATAAAAACTCCTTTGCGATTATAACTAATGCAGGTGGTCCTGGAATAATAGCTACTGACGCATTTGAACGCGAAGAACTAAGATTTGCCCAATTTACCGAACCAATATTGCGTATGTTGCGAGAGAATTTACCAGCAGAAGCAGCAATATTTAATCCTGTAGATATAATTGGAGACGCAACTCCAGATAGGTATGAATTTACTATAAAAACTGTTTTTGGGCTAAATAATGATAACAACCATGAAATAGTAAAAGAAGAAGATGTTACAACATATGGAGCCCTTATCATAATGAGCCCACAAGCGCAAACGCACCCAAACGATGTGGCCAAATTAGTGTATGAAATATCATCAAAACACTTACAGAATAAGCCAATTGTTTGTTCCCTTATAGGAGGCGTTTCCATGGTTGAAGCAACCAAATATTTAAAACAACATCATATTCCTTGTTATCCTTTCCCAGAGAGAGCTGCTCAATCTCTTAAAGTCTTAGTCAAATATAACCAATTTTTAAATAAAACTGCTTTTGATGCTATAGAAATTCCAAAATATGGTGTTCAAAAAGAAAAAGTTAAAGAAATATTTAATAAAGTAAGAAACGATGAGAGAACGGTTCTTTTAAGCCACGAGACAAGCGAAGTTTTTGAATGTTACGGTATACATTCTCCAAGGACAAGATTAGCAAAAACCCCACGAGAGGCAATGGAATACCAAAAAGAAATTGGAAATTCAGTAATGAAAATCGTAAGCCCACAAATAATACATAAAACGGATGTTGGGGGGATAATTTTAAACATCGGTACTCCAGAGAAAGCTTTTGAAGCGTTCATTCAAATAGTTAATAACGCAAAAAAGTTTGGTCCACAAAATGTCAAAGTTTACGGCGTAGAAATACAAGAAATGGTAAATTTTAAAAAAGAAAAGAAAGTTAACGAGTTAATAATTGGTATGTCGCGAGATGCCCAATTTGGACCGTTATTAATGATTGGATCTGGTGGAATTTATGCTAATTTTCTTAAAGACGTTTCCTTTGCTTTATCTTACAAGTTTACAAGAGATAACGCAGCAGAAATGCTTCAAAAAACGAGGGTCTTTAGTCTTTTACAAGGCGTACGCGGCGAAAGCTCGTCAGACATCGACTCTATAATTGAAGTTCTATTACGCCTTTCACAATTAGTTAACGACTTCCCGGATATAATGGAATTAGACATCAACCCTCTTTTAAGTTTTATTAAAGGTTATTCAGCAGTAGACATTAAAATAACAATATCACGATAATGAAATATCAGAAAATATAAAAAATTAATAATATATATTAAAATTTGAAAAGAAAAAAGGAATCAAAGATGGTAAAATCAATATATTTATGTTCATTGCGAGAACATGTTGGAAAAAGCCTTTTATCGATTGGAATCATGTCAAAGTTACAAGAAGAAGGTAAAAAAGTAGCTTATTTTAAACCAATCGGCATTCCTAAAGGGGCTTTTTCGGATAAAGCTGATAGAGATGTTGGTTTTATTCAAAATACAATTTTTAAAACTACCTTACCGTACGATGTTATTAGCCCTGTGTCAATTCCAGATTGTTATTATGTCGATTTGATCGATGCAACTAAAAAAGAGGACAATCTCCAAATAATTAAAAATGCGTATGTTGAGTTGAGTAAATCATACGATTACATCATTATCGAAGGGGCGCCAAGTATCAAAAAATACATCCGAGTTGGGTTGGACGATATTACAGTTGCCCAAGCTCTAGGAATTAACGAATTAGTTTTTATTCAAACAGAATCGTCCGATAAATGCATTGATAATTTGTTTTTTGTGAAGAAGTATTTTGAATTTAGAAATATAAAGATAAAAGGAGTTATTTTTAATAAGATTGACTACGATTATAAAGCGCGGATTGAAGAGCTAGAGGAAAATCATATTAAACGCTATAATATTCCTATAATTGGTCTGATTGAAAAGAGTTTAGAGTTGTTGTCCCCGCGAGTCTCAGAGTTAATGCAAGCCATTGGCGGCGAACTTATAAATCAATCGACAATTGAAGGGTTAAATTCTATCGTAGAGACATATCTTATAGTTGCAATGAATGTTCAAGCCGCTTTAAAATACCTGCGCTCAGTAAAAAAAGTAGTAGTAATAACAGGAGGAGACCGTACAGATATTGCTTTAGCAGCCATTGAGGAAAAAGTTTTGGCGTTAATCTTGACAGGCTTTATACAACCAGACGCTAAAGTAATATATGCGGCAAATGAGAAAAAGATACCCATAATCTTAAGTCCATCTGACACCTACACAACAATAAGGAACATGGAACGCGTAAGGCCTGGAATTCAAGAAGAGGAAATTAATCTTGTCTTAGAAATAGTTAAAAAACATTTAGATTGGGATCTTTTGTTAAAATAATTACCCGTTTTATTTTTTATTTTAATAATAACTCTTACATTAAACATTATACCAATAGGAAAGGAGATATCAGTTTATCTTCTCTTTTTAATTTTTCTTTCTTGCTTTTTGAACGAAATTCAATATCCACTATAAGATACATCCTATAAAGACCATGTGTCTTAGTTCAAATAAAAAAATTGTTATTATCAAATTTTGCATGAAGAAGCAAGATTAAAGCGCTAACCTAAATCAATGGTAAAATTGCTAAAAACAATCATTATTTAATAAAATTGTTGAATTTTAGTAAAAAGAAAACTTAAAAATCACGAAAAGGTTATATAAATGACTTTTTTACTTATAGATGATTTATACATTTATTGCATATCAACATTATTTATCAAAAAGGATTAACGATTTTGATAATGCAATTTCCGTTTTCGTTCCTTTAACTTTCCGAAATAATTCCCATAATTATCGAAAATGTGCGAAAAAAGTCATGATTTAAATATTAAAAATCATATTTCTATCATAGAAACATAAAGAAATATAATTTTGATGAAAAATGGCTGTAAAAGTAAATAAAGGAAAAATTGACGATGTATTTGATGAGGAATATAAAAAAATAAGAGAATCTTTATCAGGTTTAAAAGAAATACTTAGAATTAATCTTTTAGAGAATAATATATATTATCAATGCGCTACCGATAATCTTGAGTCCATACATGAAACTATAATTAGTCTATTAAATCATATGTACTCACCTCGAGAAGTGAGAATGAGGTTGCGAGAGATCGAATATGACGAGCTTGAAGCCCAAGAAAGCTACATTTAATAGTATTCCTTTTTTAATCATTTATTGAAATTATTTGTGTGCTTTTCGTCAAAACTGTTACTTATTATTACTAAATTTTTATATTGATAAAATAAGTTTGAATTTTATTATTTCCAAATTGAATTTAATTCCCAAATATCGAGAGAATCCACTTTCACTTTTCCTCCTGTTGTAAATAGATCAATAGTAAACGGTAAGTTTCGTTTGGAAATGATTTGACCCGAAATACATTCTCGATGGTTTGCAAAAACTTCGATAATCGAATTATCAATAAAGATATGTAAGTTCAATTTCATACTATTATTTTCAAGAATGAAATTAACTTTATCTTTGCCAGACCATAATATATGATTTGATTGGTCATACCCGATTGATTCAGCTTGGCTTATAGATTTTGAATTAAACAATCGAATTCCAAAAGACTTTGCATCAAGTAACTTAAACTTTATCTTGATTTCTAAATGCTTACTTCGAATTGTTTTTAAAATCTCCTTAGAATTTTGTGAAATCACGATATTGTTAAATTTATAATGCTTTTTCCTCAATTTTTCGAGCTCAGGTAAGGGGGCGTATCTTAACTTATTATCTGGACCTAAATTCAATATCCGTGGTAAAGACAAACAACCGTTCCATCCTTTAATGCCTGTAGCACGAATCCATGCCCATAAGATTATTCTATTATGTGGGTCCTTCATAACATTGGTTGCGTAGAACAAACGACCGTGATCTAAAGCGTACCAATGATTTGGAGTAAAAGAATTATTCTTATAGTCTCCTACAGCGTATATAACTTTATTATGAGGGGATACAATAAGTATGTATTTATCTTTGATTGGAAAGAAATTTGGACATTCCCAGTTCTTACCTTTCTTCCTATCTTCGATACATAATGGACCAATAAATTCCCAAGTATAGAAGTCCGACGATTTATAAAGTAAAACTATAGGTCTTCTTGGATTAATTAAGTGACCTCCTAAAACAGCGTACCATTCGTTACTTTCTTTCCATACAAAAGGATCGCGCCAATCTCTTACATCTAATTTCTTATGAATTTCTTGGGTCATAACAGGATTATTTTCGTATTTTTGCCAAGCCATCATGTCATCTGAACTTGTAGCAATCCATTGTTCGGCTTCAGTAGCTGGTGGTTTACTAGGCCCTATACTAGTGTACAATATTGTTGGTGTGTTGTCAATAACGATACAACTTCCGGAAAAACAGTGAGTCTCACCTTTATCTACAGAGGGAATCAATGCTATTGGTAAATGCTCCCATTGAACTAAATCTTTACTTTTTGCGTGTCCCCAATGAACATTTCCCCATTGCATTCCAGAAGGGTTATGCTGATAAAAGATGTGGTATTCTCCTTTATAATAAATGGGACCGTTTGGATCGTTCATCCAATTAGCTGGGGCGATAAAATGATACTTTGGTCTTAAAGGGCAATC
>JAUWHC010000369.1 GCA_030606095.1 Promethearchaeota archaeon
TTGAAATTACTAAATCATCTATATCTAAATGTTTTTTAATAGGTGTTGTTATAAGATCCATATAGAAGTTATAATTCAATTTAAAAACATTAAAATTCAATAATTTAATAAAATGGAGCAATTAGAAATTCAAGATAAAGATTGGGCGAGCGATTGGAAGGTTATTGTAGAAGTATTTAACACAATAGATCACCTTAAAGGATTATTTAAAAGTTTTGATGTATCATATTTAAGAGAAATACAACAAAAAGTTTTAATTTTAAATCTTGAAAAGTATGCTTGGTCTTTGCAAAATTATATTATAGAGAAATATTCTCGGGAATAGTATAAATAATATTTGGAATATTTGGAATTTTTGATAGTTTTGGCTCTATTTCATTTTATACCGAATTTTATAATTTTATACCGAATTTTATAATTTAATCCGAATTTTATAAACGATTCATAACTCCAGTTAAAATATACGACCCGGAGAAAAAGAGTGGAGTGCGAAAATCTTTATTAGATGATACAATTAAACAGATACGAGTCGTAGATAGCCTGGAAAATATCGTATGTTCACACGTAGACGTATGGCCGGGAGATATACAATATACGACAATCCACGCTCGTTGTATCTACGAATGGGCTAAAAATACTAAAAAACCTTACGGTCTAGGCGTTTATGGGAAGCTTGCAAGTACAGATATGATGAATATGGTCTCTATAGTTGTAGGAGGAAATGATGAATTAATTAACAGACCTCGCCTTGTTGGGTTTTTTAACCCTACTAGCCCGCTTCATTTGCCCCTAATCATGACAAATGGATTACAAATCTTTGCGAAATACAAGCAGCCAACAATAATTGCTCCTGAAGCTCTTGCTGGATCCTCAGCACCAGTTACTTTAGCGGGATTATTAGCCCAAACCAACGCTGAAATTCTTGGTGGTGCTATTCTTGCTCAAATTTTTAACCCGGGAGCTCCAATTTTTTATGGAACAGTATCCCACATAACTGACATGCGATCTGGGAACTCAGCTATCGGGAGTATTGAAACTGGACTTATCACTGCAGGGATTGCACAACTTGCACGATTTTACAATATTCCTTCAAGAGGTCCCGGTTCAGTAACCGATTCTAAATGTTTCGACCTACAAAACGGTTTTGAACGATTTCAGACGCTTTTACTTGCAGCACAGGCGGGAATTAATTACATTACATGTGCTGGGACTTACGAAGCTACTTTAGTCGAAGCTTTGGAGCTTCTTGTAATTGATGACGAGTTAGTTGGCATGGTAAGAAGAGCAACTGAGGGTATTATTGTAAATGAAGATACAATAGGGTTAGAAACTATTAAGAAAATTGCATTGAATGAAAAGCCTGGTGCTACTTTCTTGGCTGAAAAACACACGCGTAAACATATGAATCAAGAATTATATATGCCAATTCATAAACTTATTAATAGGAATAGAAGAAGTACTTGGCGAAAGAAGGGTTCAAAAGATATTATGGAGTCAGCTCGCGAAAAAGTCGAGGAAATATTGCGAGATTATAACCCTCCTGTACTTTCTCAAGATATCGATTCTGAACTACAAGAATATATTAAAAAAGTAGAAGAAAGAACGGTTGACGATTATATGAAAGCCGAAGGGATGACATCGGGGAGCGTTTCTTTACCAGGTACGGATATTTCAATTTAGGAAAGGTATATTAAAAATTCATAACTTTTTATTTGATTTTCTTCTTGCATATTTTTTAACTAAGTCCAGTAAATTTATTTTTAATATAAAATATAATGAGACTAGCATAACATATAATGAGACTATGCTTTGAATCCAACTTTCTCCTCCCAATAAACTGCAAATATTTAAGAAGTTATAAGAGAAAATTAACATCATGCCTAATTTTCCAAGCCAACACCAAAATATTGACTTTTTAAAAGAATATTTTATTAATCCAAGGGGAAATATAATAAGATCATCCGATATGGGAGTTAAAGCGGCAAAAAATATTGCAAAAGGAGCAATTTTTGGATGTTCTACTAAGAAATGTTGATAATCCTTTAATTTTTTCCTCTGTTCTTCAGAAATAAACTCTGAAACGCCTCTGCCAATAAAATAACCCGCCAATTCACCAAATAAACAACCTAAACTTGCTACTAAAGCGACAATCATAGGGACAATCAAATTTAATTGTAAAAATGGAAGCGAGCTAAAGCATACTACAAATGTATATGGTGTAGGAATAGGTAATAGGTTTCCTATTAAACAAACAAGAAAGGTTATTAGAAGCCCAGATGCTAGATTTTGAAAAGGGGGATATTTGGAAAGGTTTTCTATAGCTTCTCTATGAGTTTCATTAAATAGGAAATCAATTGAAATAATCGTAAGCACTATTAACAGAATTATAAAGATGTAATCTATTCGTTTTAACTTCATTTAATTAATACTTCATGATGTTATTATGTAAAATAAAAATAAGTTCATTAAATAGTTGATCGTTTAGAAACATTAAGGTCTTGAAACTATCGCAATAATTACAATTGCGAAAATACTAACAAGAAATAGCGATATTAGCGCAAATGATATCCACGCCTTTTTATTCTGCTTTTTTCATATATACTTCTTTCTTTTTTGGTACTATTTTGATTTTAGTGAACTTATTTTATTCATTATTTTCTTTAAGTGGCTCATTTTTTTTGATCTCTTCGCCTTCCTCTTCTTTTTCAACTTCTACTTTTTGCAATAGTTCGGTTAATACCACTTTGTTAAACGAAAATAGCATTCTGGGGATATATTTATTAGCTAAATAAGTTCCATCTTCGATTTCTTCTTTTAAAGGGAATAATTGCTTTTCTTTGATTATAGAACCTAGATAATTTCGTTCATATTCGCGATACCCAAAGATATCATTTTTTACAATGACAATCTTTCGTTCAAATCCTTCAGGGATTCCCGCTTTTTCAAGTATTAGGATTATTTTTTCCCTCGATAAAGATTCAAGAAGCTCAAGATCTTCAACTGTACCTTCATAAGCGGGTCCAGTTTGAGTAAGTTCATAATCGATCTCTTTCTCTAACCCAAGCATTACTTTAAAACCACGCGTTTCGTCATCTTGGTCAACAGCCGTAACTTTAAAGGCAATTCCGTGTTTATCCCTTATAGCTGGAGCTATCTTTGCAGCGATGAATTTCATTCTTGTAGTAGTATTGTAGCCGTGCCACAACCAGACTCTGTAATGTTGAGGATCTACAAAAAGAAGAATAAAATCATCATCTAACAAATCTTGTAATCGTAGCTCAGGATCAATTATTAATTCTTCAAAGTCACCGAGCTCATCGTTGAATTGGTAAACGATAAT
>JAUWHC010000371.1 GCA_030606095.1 Promethearchaeota archaeon
GGTTAATACATGGTGAGAGCGAAGAAACAATTAATACCCCAATTATACACCCATTACAAAAATATGTTGAAGATGTAGCTGTTTTAGAAACGGATGTTGATGACGTATCAGGGGAGATGTTAGGAAACTTCATCAACATTATGGAAAATGAAAAAATACTTGATATTCAAGTTTTACCAAGTATAACTAAAAAAAATAGACCTAGTCATGTTATTAAGATATTATGTCATCCTCAAAACAGTTTTGAGATAATGCATAAATTAATTAACGAGTTAAGTACATTAGGTATAAGGTTTTATACAATTAAGCGAGTATGCGTTGATCGTAAATTTGAAAAGAGTAAAATTGATATTAATAGTAAAACTTACGAGCTAAATTTTAAAATATCTTACATTAAAATGAACGATGAAATCAATGTAATTAATGTAAAACCTGAATTTGAAGATCTTAAGAGAATTAGCAAAGAAAGTAGTTTATCTATCAAAGAGATATTATTTTATTGTCAATCTGAGATAAAAAAGCATTTTGAAAGCAGTAAAAACAAAATAGTAAAGAAAAAAAAATAATTTTTTATTTAAATGACTATACCATTCTTATCTTAATATTTATCTACTTGATATTTGTTTAAGAAATACTCGTCATCAACCATTTGCTTGGAAAAGTCTTCTAAGCGTTCAATTTCAATTCTTACAACTTTCTCCTTCTCTAGTTCCCCTAATTCATGGAAAATCTCCGCAGCTTCATTAAAAGATTTTACAACTTCTTCGTAGTTTCCAGAAACTTCAAGGTCCTCAGCTAAAAATACTAAACTTTCGGCTACAACTAACTTCTTACCTAATTTCTTTTGAATTTTTAATGCTTGATACGAATATTTTAAACCTTTTACGTGATCTCTAAACTTAGTATGTGTTCTTCCTAAAGTCCTTAAAACCATAGCTTCTTCGTTTTGCAGATTATTATCCTGGCAATATAATAAAAGATCATTCAAAAATTGAATTAATTCTTTCTTTCTATTGTCCTTCTTACTGTCGTAATGCTCAATGGCTTCATTGAAACTTACTAAAGTATTAATGATATCGCCACTTTCAAAAAACTCTTTAGACTTCTGAAAATTATCGGTTGTTGCGACCATTTAAAGCCTCAACTACATTGTAATTTATTTATTTTTTTTTTAGATTTTTAAGAATTAGTAATTTCAATATTAATTATATTGTACTATCTATATATATCTTTAGGTTCGAAGAAAAAGATGTAAGAATATTAAAAAACCAATAGAGTTTTAATAATCTCCATTTGGATAACACTTGATTTTGGCAATTGATTTGGGTAAAATAATAATTTAATGATATTCGATACACTCATTAAAAAATTGTTCAAATGGACATCTATACAAATAAAATAGGATTGTTAATAATAGATAGAGTAGGCGAGTTTGAATTAATTATCAAAACATCTACAATTTTCTATTAAAAAAAAAGGTGTTTATTATTTTTAAAATATTCCTAATGGTCCGAGTAATGGTCCGAAAATGCACAAGAGTACTATGGCAACGCCATAAATGATCCCAACTACTTTAATCTTGTCCTTTAATTCTGGAAGGTCGTAGACGTAAAAAGCGCCAACGAAGAAATGGAAATATCCAATTAAGAAAATTAGTACGGGATTATACCAATTCCACCAGACATATTCCCAAATTAAGTAATTTCCCCAATTTAGAAAGATCTCGACAACCACACAAAATAATGAAAATCCAATAGCCATAGCCCATCGATTTGGAAGTCCTAGGATCTTCTCGTTTTTATCATCGGGTAAAAATTTAGCAAAAGTTATGCCTGCTATAGAAAACATAAACGCGATTTCTAAATTCCAACCAATTAAAATTATGTAAGCACTTGCGCTTGGTGTAGTCCAAAATGCAGAATAATTAGTAAACGCAAAAACTAAAGCGTTCCAAATCTCGTTAATAAGATCTAGTCCTAATACCGTCAAGCCAGCAAATACTGTGTTCCAGTTTTTTGTTTCTCTTGCTTTTTTAATTTCAACACCATAAATATATAGAACTATTGCTAAAATCGGGATTATATACCATCCAGTTTCGGGATTTAACTGTCTTAATTTTGACAAAGCTTCAAGAGAAGCGTCTGTAGGTGCCATCTTAATACACTTTTTTTTATTATAATTTTTTAAATATTTATTTTAGTTATGCAAAATCTTTATTTTTGATATATATAAACTTTTTTCGTTAGGAACTGATCTTCCTTAATTTTTTAAGGATTTATTTTGCGATTCTATTAGCTATTAAAGCAGCAGAAGCTCCTGCTCCAAATCCATTGTCAATATTGACTACTAATAATCCTGGTGAGCACGATTGAAGCATCGTTGTTAAAGCACCAATACCTTTTTCCCCTAAACCGTATCCACTTGATATGGGAACCCCTATTACAGGAATGTCAACGAGCGCTGCAACAATTCCAGGCAAGGTTCCCTCCATTCCTGCGCATACAATTACTACGTGAATATCTTCTTTAATCATTTCACTGAGAGGTTTAAAAAGACGATGAATGCCAGCAATTCCTAAATCGTAGCTAGTAAACATTTCACATCCCATTGATTCTGCAATCACTTTAGCTTCCTCAGCAATAGGGATATCTGAACTTCCGGCTGTTATTATGCCAATTCTTCCACCTTTCTTTTTGAATTTGAAATCTTTTTCTTTTACTATTATAATTTTAGCCAATTCGTTAACAACTAACGATAATTCTTCTTTAACACCAAATTCTTTAAAAATTAAAGCTTTTTGTTCTTCTTTAAACCTTGATACAATAGCGAATTTATTTTTCTTTAAGAACGCATAAATTATTTCTATAATCATTTGAGGCGATTTGTTTTCCGCATAAATAACCTCAACAACGCCAGTGCGTAACCTTCTGAAGACATCTAATTTAGCCAAATCTCCAACTTCTACGACAGTATTAGCCTTCAACATTTTTTCTGCCTCTTCAATAGAACACTTCTTATCAAGCAGTTTATTTAAAATTTCTCTTATCTCATCCACACTCAATCACCAATTTAAAAGGTTTCAAACCTTCAGTTCATAATAATTTATACTATAAATAGAATCTTTTGGTCTTAATAAATTTAAAATCATAACCTCAATGGATAAAAAATTATGTTTTTAAAAAACAATATTAACTAATCAAACTTTTTTTGATATTAATCAATACTATAATTATATCCATTAAAAGTGGTTTTAAATGTTTGATTATAAATCGTATAAAGATGTTGATTTAAAAGGAAAAAAA
>JAUWHC010000140.1 GCA_030606095.1 Promethearchaeota archaeon
CTAAAGGAAAAGCGTAAAAGGCTACGATATAAATTGTTGGAATTCGTATTTAATAGGTTGGATAGCCCCTTCAGGACAAGATAATTCGCATTTAAAACAACCTTGGCATTTTGCAATTTCCTTAAAATTAAACCTAATACCCAATTCTTCTCTGCCAACCTTCTTTACAATTTCTTTATAAAATAAGTTTTGAGGGCAGAAATTGCCGTTATCTTCAAGGCATTGTTCGCACATCGTACACTTTTCGTGGTCAATTTTTATGCTAACGATTTGGTCTGGATGAGTAATGGATGTAACCTCTATTGCATTTCTCGGACAAACTTGAACGCATGATAAACATCCTTTGCATTTAGTATAATCAACTTTTCGTATTCCATGTTCGAAATAAATTGCGTTTTCTCTGCAAGCGTGTAGGCACCGTTCACACCTTAAACATTGTTCTTGATCAATTTGAACCGGAATGAATTTTTCCTTAATAAAAATTTACCTCTTATTACTGTTGAATTACTAAGAAAAATTGCCCAAGCATAATAAAATTAGTTTTTATAAATTATTATTACCTAACTTTTGCACGGTACCTAATAAAAATAGTAGAAAAAATGTGATTAATAACAAAATTAGATTTTTAAATTATTGAAAGTATCGATTATATCCTCCTTCTTTAGGTTGTTCTGGTAATTGTTGTTGTTTTTGGTATTGCTGCGCCTTCTCAGCCAGCTCGAGCATTTTTGCTTTAATCTCTTTCCCTTCCTCAATTAATTTTGATGTTTCTATGTTTAAACTATAAATTTCATTTAACACCTCTAGTATTGCCGCGGCAGCTTCTGGTGTTGGTATTTCTAACACTGGAACAAATAAGGCGTACGCGTTTAACCTACTTGATAAAGCTTCGTTTAATATGGTTGCTTCTGGACCTACGATGATTCCCTTCTCTACTTTCTTAATTCCATATTTTTCCAAAGTGTCGACCATATTTGCTTCAGCGGCATAATATATTGGATAATCGTCAACAATTCCACGCTGAGGTATCCCTTGGAAAATCACAACTTCCTTGGCCTTTACATCGTCAGATAATAACCAATTATTTATGGTTTTAGATAAGTCGTTATAAGCGGTCGCAACTTGAAACGGTACTTCTGAGACTCCAACAATTAAGTTATGTTTAGGGGAATAATAGATTCTGAATGGATGTTTTAGCACACCTTCGTAAAAAACGCTTATAGGAGGGAGATATTCGCTTGTGATAAATCCTATTTCAACTATATCAGGAATTTGCTTAATTAACGCGTTAGATACAATTGGTCCAATGAGACCTATTCCCGCAAACCCCAGAATCATTGTAGCCCCTTCTCTTATATCAGTTTTGAGGTCTTCTATAATAATTGCGCTTCTCTTACCCTTATTGCATATATATTCCTTTTTTACCATGCTTATCTCCTATTTGATTATAGTATTTAAGTTTTTTTTTTAAGTTTTTTTAATTTGGTTTTTTAATTATCAATTTGAAGTCTTACATTATTATAATTATAAACAAATCAATATTAAAATATAACCTATTATGAATCGTTAATGATTTGATTTAGCTAACTTTTCAAAAAAACAGATATTCCTATTTTTTGAATAAAATATTAAAAATTTGAAGAACTATAGGATTATAATAAATATAATAACATTTCGAGGATTTTTAATTGCTATTAGAACTTAAGGAAGTAACAATTCCAACGCTTAACCAGAAGCGTGTCATTGTAAATGAAGTTACTTTTGGAATTAAAGAAGGTTCGATTCACGCTATAATAGGACCAAACGGTTCCGGTAAATCGACTTTAGCTTACACTATTATGGGCTTAGGGGACTATAAAGCGTCAAAAGGAAAAATATGCTTCGATGGAATTGACATTACTAATTTGAGTATAACTGAAAGAGCAAGGCTTGGAATTACTTTAGCATGGCAAGAACCCGCGAGAATCGATGGTTTATCTGTGCATAAATATGTTTCCTTGGGTATGAAAGACAAAACAAAAATGAGAGAAAAAGTCGTTGAAGCTTTAAGAATTGTCAATTTAGAGCCCGAAAGGTATTATTACCGAACTATTGATGAATCACTAAGCGGAGGAGAAAGAAAGAGAGTAGAATTAGCAGCAGCTATCGCGATGAAGCCCCGACTAATTATATTGGACGAACCTGACAGCGGTTTGGATTTTATCGTGCTGGAAGACTTTATGAATATTTTTGAGAAAATTAAAAAATTAGATATGACAATCTTATTAATAACTCATCGTGAAGATATTGGAATGGTAGCAGATTATGGGACTCTACTATGGCAAGGAGAGCATATTATTACTGATGTGTTTCCGAAGGTAATGCTTAGATATTGCGCTAAAGCAGGGCTTAAAGAGTTTTGCAGAAGAACTTTGTTCAAAAATGGAGCAGTATGCTTTGATGACGATTATATTGATAAAATATTTAGAGAGGAAGGATTATCGTGAACAATAGTGAATATCCTGAAGATATATTACAAAGCCTTGAAGAATATAACATGAATATTCAGGATTATTTACCTGGTCACGGTAAAGGCGCCAAACTCTTATTAAATTTTAATAAGATTTCTGGAATCGAACAAGTAGAGGGTATAGTAATAAAAGGACGTGAAATTCCTAATGGAATAGTTACAGATGTCATTATAAAAGAAGGAACAAAGCTTGAAGAACCCGTTCACTTATGTTTTGGAGTAAATAAAGAGACCGGAATTCAAGAAATATTTCCAAGAATTATAGCCGAAGATAATACAGATGTAAAAATACAAGCTCATTGTAGTTTTCCAAACGCAAATGGGTTGATTCATAAAATGTTTGGTCATTATTATATTGGAAAAAATTGTAATTTTACTTATAGTGAGACTCATTACCATGGTGAGAAGAGTGGGGCGTTAGTTGCACCAGTGAGCTATATATATGTTGGAGAAAATAGTGTTTTTGAAAATAATTTTTATCTTACTAAAGGAACTCCTGGTAGGGTTAGAATTTTAATTGATATTTACGCTTTAAAGGATAGCATTATTAGATCAAATGTTAGAGCTTTTGGAAAAGATATTAGGGACTCTATAAGAATTCGAGATTCAATTTTTCTTGAAGGTGAAAATGCTAGAAGCGTTATTAAGTTGAAAGCTGCCGCAAAGGATGGGGGCGAAGTTTTAATGTACGGAATTACAGAAGGAAACGCCCCTCATTGTAACGGTCACATTGAATGCAGTGAGATTGTTCTTGGACAAGGTTCAATTTGTAGGGCTCGTCCTTTTATTAGAGCTACTGACCCAACTTCAAGTATTTCGCATGAAGCATCCTTAGGAAGATTTCCACAAAAATGGTTAGATGAACTCATGGCTAAAGGTTTATCAGAAGAAGAAGCAACAGACATTCTTATAGAAGCTATGCTTCAAGAAGAAGTAAAGAAAGAAATAATATAATATAAATGAAAAAATTAATATTAGCTTCAGAAGGAAGTAAAAATGAAAGAGAACACAAAATATAATAATTTTCGTTTTAGAGGGAAAATAAACATTGATGAGATCCAACCTTGGTTTGATTTTGGAACAATGCAACCTTGGGACGAGTCAGAAATTCCATGGGTTTTGGATAATAAGGTAAGACGAGAAATTCTTATTATACTTGCTAAAAGTCCAAAAACCTTCGAAGAATTGTATGAAAATCTTAACTTTTCACCCAAACCTCTGTTAATTTCCAAAGAAGAGTACGAATGTAAGCTAAAATATCAATGGACTAAAGAAACAATCAAAAATCACTTATTAAATTTAGAATGGTACAATTTAGTTAAATTACAGGAAGATAAGTATATAGTAACTTTTCCAATATTTACCATAGAAAGCTTAAACGATATAGAAGAATACGTTTTAAAATTTGCGGAGAGTTGGGTAAAAGTTATTAACGATACCAAGGAGGAAGTTAAAAAGAAACTAAACCTCTACGAAAAAAAAAATAATCTATATGGTATTTTAATCGAAAAAGCACTTGAGAAACTTTATGAACTTTTAAAAAATCAAAACTTGCTTCCTAACCAACCTAATATCAAGGTACTTTGGGCTGAACAACTGAGAAAAATAAAGTTTGAAGAATGGGTTAAAAAAAACTTTTAATCTTTTTAAATTACCATTATTTCTTCTTTTCTTTAATTTATTTTAGTATTAAATCAAAATAAATTATTAATTTATTTTAATATTAAATCAAAATCTTCTTCACCATGTCCAGATATTTCAGCAATTTCTAAAATAGCTGCATCTAATTCCGGACTTAAACCATTGATTCCAATATCTAAGAATCCGCGAATAATCATCGAAACGGCTTCTTCTTCGCTAAATCCTTTAGATTGGAGATAAGCCACTTCTCCAGGCGAGATACGGCCTATTGAAGCTTCGTGACTCATTTTTGCTTCAGGATGCAAAGCCCGTAACCCTGGGACTGCTTCGATTGTTCCTTCTTCGCTCATCATCATTCCAGAACAATCAACATGAGCTCGAGAATTATAAGCAGCTCCAATAATTAATCCAGTTTGTATTATATGGCCTCCTTTACAAATAGCTCTTGAAACAATTTCAGCACCAGTATTTTTCCCCGTCATTAAAATCTTACCACCTAAATTCGCATAAGTTCCTTTATTACCTAAAATTATTGTAGTATATTTTCCTGAGCTATTATCACCTTTCAAGTGCGTAAAAGGATCCATTTGAATACTTTTAGCTGGTTTAAGAGAACAATAATTACTTATATAAGTTCCTCCTTCCTCTACTATTGTACCACTTTTTGGTCGGATTTCAAATTCAGGACCCCAATTATGAACCATAGTATTAATTAATTTCGCATTCTTTCCAATGAAATGTTCGCTTATAGCGAGATGGATTCCTTTTCTAATATTATTTTTATTAGTACACCCTGTTATAAGATGCAATTCGGAATCTTCCTCAAGAATTACTATATTATGAACGGTCATAGTACTTCTCTCTTTAATCATAAAAAGTCCAGCTTGAAAAGGTTGCTTGACTTTAACTCCCTTTTTTAAATGAATAAAATAACCTCTAGGAAGAGTTGAAGCTACAGTAGAAGTGAATTTATCTTGGTCTTTATCTAATAATTTAAACCAATACTTTTCTTTTAACCAATCGTATTTCTCAAGAGCTTCAGCAATAGGCAAAATTTCAAGACCTTCAATATTTTGAGTAATTGTAAAAGCATCACGACCACATAAAAGATAGGTTCCTGAACGATTATTATTTTTCATTAATAACCCAACTGATTCTAAGGAATTAATATCTTTTTTTTCTAAATCATCGATTGAGTTAAATATGGGATTAGATTCATTTTTTAATTCATGAAAATCATACTCGTCAAGATTTATTTCTTTATCTCTTTCTAATGTTAGAGAAGAATCTCTTCTATTTTTATTTAACATTTTAATTTCCCTCTTGCATATGATCATAACACAATTGCTGGCAACTTATACAATAATTATAACCTGCCTTCTTTATCTGATCTAACATAAGTCCCGGATTGCCACTGCAATGTATAACACCATCAAGGAGTAAATGTGCCTTATCGGTATGAACGTAATTTAAGATATTTCCTGAGTGCGTAATAATTAAACCTGTTTTTCGTTCTATCTTAAGTTTTGTATTGTTCTTAATTTTAAGACATTCATTAACAATATCACCAATTATTACGAGTTGTTCAGGATCAACACCTGAATCTGGTTCATCCAACATTAAGAATTTCGGAAGAGTAATTAATATTTGAAATAACTCTAAACGCTTTATTTCACCACCAGAAAAGCCAGAATTAATATCTCTATCTAAATATTTGCTAATATCGAATTTTTTAACCATAGCATTCAAATAATCTTTCTTACTAGGATTAAGTTTAGTAAAAAAATCTAAGATTTGTCTTAATTTTACTCCTTTAATTGTTGGTGGTCTTTGTTGAGAAACACCAATACCTAACTTCGCTCTTTCAGTAATATCTAATTCAGAAATATTATTACCATCAAATAATATCTGACCTTTTGTTACTTTATATTCTGGATAGCCAATAATTGTCATCATTAAAGTAGTTTTACCTGAACCATTTGGACCAAATAAAACATGTACTTCACCATTAGGGATAGTAAGATTTATACCACCCAATATTTCTTTACCTTCTACATTTACGTGTAGATTTCTAATTTCTAACATTTTTATTCTCCATTTTTTTAGTCTTTAATAATGAAAAATTTGAAATATCAATAATTAGGCTTATCTAAATTATTAAAGATTTCTCTAATAATGGTATTGAGATTTTTAAAATTATCAACATTCTTCTATTAAAATGAATAAAAATATAAATAGTTATTTATAATTCTTAATATTGAGTAAAAAATGAGATTTTATTAGTAAAATAAAGTTCATTTAAGAGTTTATATTTATTAAAATTAGGTATCCCTAATTATGAATAATTATTGTTTACTCACTCTATAATATAATACAAAAATTTATTAAAAATAATAATAATTAGATTTTACTTTTTAAAATAATGTTTCAATCTACATATTATCTACAAAAAGAAAGGAGTAAAAATGGAAACTTTTATACTTGCTCTTGTATTGACTTTAATAGCAGGACTTTCAACAACGATCGGCAGTTTTATTGCCATTTTAGTTAAAAAACCTAGCTCAAAATTTATTTCTCTTATTATGGGGTTTTCAGCTGGAGTAATGATCCTTGTTTCATTTGTAGAATTATTACAGCAAGGAATAGAATCTAGCGGGTTTATTTTCGGGCATTTATTTTTC
>JAUWHC010000189.1 GCA_030606095.1 Promethearchaeota archaeon
ATTATCTCACGCTATTGCAGAATCTTTAGGAAAACGGTTAATTGTATGGAATGTAAAAAGCACAACGGAAGCAATCGATGGGTGCTACATGTACGATACCGTCCAGAGATTAAACGATAGTCGATTTGGAAGCGACGATCGAAACGTAAATAATATTAAAGATTACATTACGCTTGGACCGCTAGGGGAGGCTTTCGACTCTGAGGAGCAAGTCGTACTTCTTATTGACGAGGTCGATAAGGCAGATATCGAGTTTCCAAACGATCTTTTACAAGAATTAGATGTAATGGAATTTTATGTTAAAGAAACCAAAGAATTTATTAAAGCTAAAACTCGACCAATAGTTATTATTACTTCAAATAACGAAAAAGAACTGCCTGACGCGTTCTTACGCAGATGTGTGTTTCATTGGATAGAATTTCCTTCAAAAGAATTTATGGCAGACATCTGTAATCTTCACTATCCACATCTGAAACAAAACCTTTTAGACCAGTGCCTTAAAAATTTCTACGCGCTAAGAGCGATCACAAAACTAAGGAAAATGCCCTCTACATCTGAGCTTCTGGATTGGATCGGCGTCTTATTGAAAAGTGGAATAAACCTAGACGAACTGAAACACGGAATACCATTCCTTGGAGTACTCCTTAAAAAAGAAAAAGACCTTGAGATTGCCTTAGAAAAGATTAGATTTCCTACTTAAGAATTCTAAATTTTTGATAAGTTCTTTATTTTATATTTAGAGAATATTTAAGAATAAGAAAGAAAAAAAAGATTTAATTTTTAAATTTATTTTGCTTTAATTGTCGCTTAACGATTATAGCTGAAATTACAAAAATTACTCCAATTAAAATGTATGAATTATAACCTGGAATAACTCCGGGTCCTCCATTTCCTCCCGTACTTATTTCAACGGAAACTGATTTAAATGCCTCGTTGCTTACCGTATCGTTCGCATAAAATTGGATGGTTAATGAGCCATCTGCCAATGCGTCCCAAGCAGATTGATCAATAGAACCATTGGAAGTGAAAAAGTATTTAGTGGAACTAGAATTAAGAGTATACCACATTTTATCTAGATGCTCATCGGTAATTTCGACTACAAAGCTAAGGGCAGTGGCACCAAAAGTATCACCAGCAATAGGCGAAGTTATAGTTATATTCGGTCCTTGATTGTCTTTTACGATGTTAACTCCTGAATATTTGGAACTACCAGCTGTATCTTCAACATAAAATTTGAGTGAGACAGCGCCATCAGGTAAGGCATCCCACGCTCCTTGATTTAATGTTCCACTCGTAGAAGAAATATAACCATTTGTCCCATCATTAAGTGTGTAATACATCTTATCTATAATAATACCATCAGTAGATATTGTGAAATCTGGAGCAGTAGCATTAAATGTATCGTTCGTATGAGGATCATTTATATGTACTGAGAGGCTTTGATAAGTCATGAACGCAATTTCATTTTCCCAAATCTCTAAAGCGTCCGGATAAGTAGAATCATCTGTGTCATCATAATATTCAGTAAGTCCAAATGTATTACTAATAGCACGTTCGTTAACACCCAAAATTATTGCATTGCTATCGACTGATGCTGTTTCAGTTAAACCAGCAATTCCTGTGGCGTTATTATAGAGTGTAACATTAACGAAATCTGTAATAAAAGGATTTAATGAAGTAGTGATATTATTTGCATTATAATGAGCAGGAGTGGTAAATATGCGATGACCCGCATCCCATATATAGACCACTGGTGGAGAATTGTAGAACTCCTCCGTATAACTATAACCAAGGTAATCCCATAAAGGACTTGCAAATCGTTGTCGGTAAGAACGGATTATTATGCGTCCACCGTTTTCCATATAATCAATTACATCTGAAGCATAATCATCTATAAATCCAATATCATCTCCTTCATAAATTCCTCCAAAATTATGATCGACAATCACAAGTTTAAAATCGTTATTCGTTAAACTTAAATTAAAATAAGGACATGTGAAAGTGAGATAAAATTTGATTCCGAGATCGTTTAACGCTGTTGCTACAGGTCCCTTATAGACATTATCATTAGGATTAGGATTATAATGATGACTAATTAATATTAAGACCTTCGCTTGAGATGCAGTCAGCCAATTGATCATATTAATACCATATTGAAGATTATCATAATTCGCAATCTGTGTGTCTCGTAATGGAGCAACATCTGTCATTAAAATAATGCGTCCTTCCCCATATTCCTGACCACCAACAAAAATGTTATCTGCATCACCTCCCAATATGGGAAAGCTATCTCCACTATGAACAACTAGCCCTGGCACTAACACAGTAATTTGATTACAACCTTCAAGAGTAGGATGTTCTACTTTATATGTAGCAGCACCAGAACCTGAATCCGTTAAATTCATTTTGAGATCAAAATTGACAAAGAGATCATTTATTCTTCGATTCTCATCATAAAAACCATGTTTTTCTCCTATAGTTATAAGCCCGCCTCCATTATTTACCCAATTGGTTAAGGCAGAGATTTCGCTCGCCGTAAAATTTATATCTGGAAGATATAATATAAGAACATCATAAGGGGCTAAATTATTCGTTGTAAGGTTACCAAGATCGGAGGGATAAAGTTTATCAAGAGTATAAGATCTATTTACTAAATTATCTCTCCAAATTGTAATTCCAGGAGCATAGGATGAATAAGTAATATCCCACGAATCGATTCCATAATAGGGATGGTGGGATAGATCGAAAAGGATACGCCCTTTAGGTCGTGGACATAACCATTCAATAGCGTCAATTAAAATCGCATCATCCTCTAATAATCGATGGCTAGGTAGATGTACAACTTTACCTCCTCCTGATTGAGGATCATAAGCAACCACTGTAGCAGCATCAGGAAGTCCTGGTCTAGTAGCAACTTTAACCAGTTCACTTGCAATACTCGTACCTTGAAGAGCACTCCAACTAAAAGTAGCAGACGATACTGAGCCATTTATAGTAAAACTATCATTAATTGCGTACGATTTTGAAACGGGGTGCCGCGTAGTAATATTTTGAACTGATGATAATTGATATGACCAATAGGTTCCGCGACCATCATCGACAGATTCTGGAGGGAGTATTTTTGCATAGCAAATAAAGCAAAGAGCGCTATCCATCGATAATAATGCACCTCCACCTAACCAATATTCTTTTACATAATTTGTTATATTGGTTTTTGGCAAGTGATCAGCCATTATAAAGACATCATATCTAGCATTTTTTAGTTCATGATTGTAAATCTGGTTGGTTGTAAGAGGCGTTACTTCATATCCCGCTGCTAATAAAGCAGTTTGAATATTAGCATAATCATTTGTTAAACCTGCTGCACTGGCATATGAAGGTTTTGTTATATTGGCGTCATCATAAATTGCTACTCTGATAGTTCGAGGTATAAATTGCGATGTATTCGGTAATGATTCATTTTTTTCTCCATCTTTAGTAAAAATAGGTTGAGAAGTAGCAGGATTATCCCAGAAATTTAGGGTCATCACAAAGAAACCAAAGATAATCAGTAATGCGCTTAAAGAACTTTTATTTATTTTTTTCATTGAATTTCACTTTGAATTTACTTTATTTATTTGTTTTGTTTTTTGATAAATATGATTATATCTCTTATCAGATATTTAATATTATTGCTACCATAATATCAAAATTTTATAAATACCTTATCAGCAGAATCCACAGCGATGATTAACAACTAATAAGTGAAGTTATAATTTTTTTAGGGTTAAATGATAGCTAAATTTTATTATGTCTTTCTATTTACTATATATAGGATTAAAGAGATTTTTCATATTTTAGTTATTCTAACTTCATTTCAAAAATTTAGTTTTCTTAATATGTTTGTTGAGTATTTTTATTACCTAAAGGAAAGGTTACCGGTTAGTATTACGGAGTACATGACCCTTATGGAGGCGTTAGAAAAAGGTCTTATCCATAACATGGTCGAGTTCTACTATATTTCGAGATCTATATTATGTAAGAACGAACATCACTTCGACATTTACGATATTGCGTTTGCTAACTTTTTCAAAAACGCGTCTTTAAAGTTCCCTGAAGAAATCAAACAAGAAATATGGGATTGGCTTCAAAAAGATATTAATCCGCCAGAATTACCTGACGGATTTCAAGAATTTCTTGACCAACATTTTGATATCGAAGAATTACAAAAACACTTCGAAGAATTACTTAAAAAACAAGATGGGGAGCATAATTTTGGAGATCAATGGATTGGAACTCAAGGTTTTTCTCAATTTGGTCATTCGGGACAAAACCCAATGGGTATGAGGGTAGGTGGCTCGTCAGGCATGCGTATGGCAATACAAATCGCCCAAAAAAGAATCTTTGCTGATTACAGAAAAGACATAGTTTTAGATACTCGCCAAATTAAAGTCGCATTGAAGCGCCTAAGAAAACTGGAAGAGATAGGGAAGCAAGACGAGCTAAACATGGATAAAACAATTGATGAAACTGCTAGAAATGGCGGGGACATTGAAATTGTTTTCGAAAAAAAAAGGAAAAACAATGTTAAACTTATCCTTCTTATGGATGTTGGAGGAAGTATGACCCCTTATGCTCATCTTGTCAATTTACTTTTTTCTGCTGCGAACAACATGTCCCATTGGAAAGACTTTAAGTTTTACTACTTCCACAATTGTGTGTATGACCAACTTTATTTAAACGCTCAAAGAAATTCTGACGAGGCTATAGAGTTCGAAGATCTTTTGAAAAAATACGACAATAAGTATAAAGTAGTTGTCGTGGGCGACGCTGCTATGGCCTCTTGGGAGCTCACAGAAAGATATGGTTCGATTTATTATTACCATAGAAATGAGATGCCCGGAATTTATTACGTTAGAGAAATAGCCAACCACTTCAAGAACAATGTTGTTTGGTTAAACCCTGAATTAATTCGGTTAGAGTGGGTACCATGGACGAGGAAGATTATTTCGAGTCTTATCCCTATGTTTAACTTGACGATAGAAGGTATCGAAGAAGCGATGAATTATCTAAGAACGAGCGGGAAAAACCAATTTACCACGGTTCATAGGTTAAGGGGATTAAATTATTAAATTATGATGTTTTTTTGAACACTTTTTTTAAGATCTCTTTAATTTAATCTTAATACAACATCTTTTTAAAAATAAGGAAAATCTAATCACAGATTTTTATTCTTTTCTCACGAAAGACTTAATATCCTCATTACTCAAATTGAGATGCCTTCCTCTCTTAAATTTAATATAAAAGGATAATTTCAGGAAAAATAATCAATGTCAGATATAGGACGAATAGAAATTAAAATTGAATATTTTAAACTAAGATCGTACGAAAATTCGGTAATCCTATCAATTTCTTTAAATGGTTCAATTTTACCTTTCAAAATTACAGCAATATCTATATCAGAATCTTCTCGTTGCTCCCCTCTCGCATATGAACCATATAATAGCACATCTATCAACTGTTCTTGATATAGTTCTACAAGTTTTTCTTTAAATTCTTTAAGTATCTTTTTTATTTTCATTTACTTCTTAAGTTTACAAGTTAACAACTTTTTTTAAATCTTCTTTTAATTTCCAATAATCTCCCTTCCGACTTAATTTTTTGGGTTTTTGATATATTTTAGATCATTTAATTTTGCACCACACTTTATAATCAAGTAGTAATCTTAACAAAAAGTAATTTTACGCCCTTTTCATGCAGTCCCCCCTACTTTTAAAATAGATTTAAAGATGTTCAATTCTTAAATAGGGTCATTCAAAGATCAGACTTATATACCTTCCCCCCTATTATATGTTATGGTATATTTAACTCGAAAAAAAAAGAAAGGAAAATATTACCTATATTTGGAACAAAAAGCTTGGATTGATGGTCGTACTCGCCGTGTTTGGCAAAAATATTTAGGTCCG
>JAUWHC010000324.1 GCA_030606095.1 Promethearchaeota archaeon
ACAATATAAATTAGAGCAACAAGCAGAGAAACGATCCATAAAAAAAATACAAATAAAGAAAGAGTATAAATAGGCTCTCCGTCAATCCGTAGTGCGTTCAGCCATTCCCAATAAGAAAATATTACATAAGTTGGAATTGAACCGTAAATCCCAAAAGTTAACAAAAAAACAAAACTCCATAAAAATCCTTTGATAGACGACATACAACTCAACGATTTTTTCTTTATTAGTACAACATTTACTTTCCAGTTTTATTAATTATATTAACGATAATTTATAAGATTTTTATCTTTATTATTCGTTTTTAATTAAAAATCTAGGTTAACAATTTTATAGTATTTAGATAAGACATAAAATAAAAGTGACTTGTAAAATTTAATTATTATTCTATAAACTACTTGGAAATTCATCAATATTTTATTAATGAAAGGTTTTTATTCTTCACATAATTTTTAGACTTAATTAAATACTTAATTTTGAAGAAAATGTCGACTGAACAAAAAGAACAAAAAGTTAGAAATAGATGGACGGTTGTTATAGGAGCCATACTAATACAATTGGCTTTAGGGACGATCTATTCTTGGGGAACTCTCACCATCTTCCTTAGCCCATACTTAGGCGAAGCTAGAGAGCTTACCGTATATATCTTTGGAATAGGATTATTGTTCTTTGCGATTACGATGATTTTTGCGGGTAAATTGCAGCAAAAATACGGTCCGAAAAAGATCGCGATCTTAGGCGGGCTTTTGATTGGAATTGGCTTGATATCGAGTGCTTTTATGACAACTTTTATAGGATTTTTAATTACTTATGGCGTGATATTTGGTGCTGGTATTGGTTTCGGTTATGTGTGTCCAATTGCTTCAGCTGGTAAATGGTTTCCAGATAAAAAAGGATTTATTAACGGAATCGCGGTCGCTGGATTTGGAGCAGGCGCCTTCGTTTTCAATTATGTAATTAAAGCACTAGTAAACCCAACAGGATTAGAAACTATTGATCCAAACTTTGTTACTACAGTTTCGCAAAATATCCCAATGATGTTTATCGTTTTAGGAATAATATACATCGTTCTTGTTATTGGAGGGGCAATGACCTTGAGTAATCCTCCTGAAGGGTGGAAGCCTGTAGGGTGGATACCTCCGCCTCCTTCCGAAGAGAGTGGAATTTCAGGATTAGAATTCGAGCGGGGTCAAACTGTAAAATTACCCCAATTTTGGATGCTTTGGATAGCCTTTGCTTTAAGCGCGATGTCTGGTTTAATGGTAATTGGATCGTACGCTGCTTTTGCTAAATCTGTTGATGTTGGAGATAATTTCATTTTTGCGATTGGAACTAGTGATTTCGTATTAATTGGGAGTTTAGCAGCGTTATTCAACGGATTAGGCAGAATAGTGTGGGGCAAATTAGCAGATATGTTTACGTACAAAAAATCGATGCTATTAATGTTTACAATTCAAGCGATCCTTATGTTTATCTACTTTACAACGAACATAAATACGATATATTTCCTTATAATGACATGTGCAATATATTTCTGCTTCGGAGGTAATTTCAGTTTATTCCCTACTGCTACTGCTGATTTGTTTGGCTCAAAGAATTTAGGTCCTAATTATGGAATTGTCTTTACCGCTTATGGTGTCGCAGGATTTATTGGTGCTGTTGGTGTGAACTTATTTGTTACTATTTTTGGGGGCTATTTGATATTATTTATTATAATGGGATTAATGTCAGTTGGATCAGCAATCCTAGCGTACTTAATTAAGCCACCAAAATAAAGATAGAATTTGTTAAACTTTTTATTTTCTTTTTATTTACTTCTTTACTGTTGTATGTACTATATTTTTGTCAGTAAATTTGTACTTTAATTTTGTCAATTTATGTCACTAATCTGCGGATTTTTCTACTCATATTTTCTACGTGATATTTCAATTAAAATAAAATAAAAAGGATTTAGCATTAGATCTTAAAGATCTAATGTTTTTAGTAGTACTCCCTTCAGGTAGACCAAGATGTTCTTTCCGTCGTTAATTTCTTGAACCTCGACGGTCTTACCTGATAATTTATAATCGATGGTATAAAGATTTCCCTTATACTTGATAGTCCCATTATGAGTTATTTTCCGTATTTTTTTCTTTTGGTTTATTGGCACGTTGTAAGAATGGGTTATAATCAGCTGATCTCTATAGTATAATTCTATTTTATCTTCGTATTCAATCACCTCAACTCGTGTCCCAGAGTAGCCTGGAGGAACGTGAAATTTTTGCGATTTATAATGGATCTCATTGTATTTATTGACTTTTCTCTGCTCGATCTCGTGAAGCCAACGGTTCCAATTCACGTTAGCTTGAAGAGGCCTAAAAAATCGATCTTCGGTATCAAAATATCTCTTTATAGGAGGATTATTTCCAGGCATACTTCGATGAGGCTTTTCTGTATTGTACCACTCCACCCAATTTTTAAAGATTTGGTTGAAATCAGTCAAAGAATAATCAGGATTTTGTTTTACTTTGAATCGAGCTTCTCCCAGAAACATCTGTTTCACGGTTCCAAACCATCTCTCAAGCTTTCCTTTAGTCTGAGGATGGTAGGGTTTAGCAAAAATCGGTTTGACGTTTAAGATCTCTAATAATTTAGTATATTTTGTTCCTAATTCGCCGATTAGATTCTTAAATTGGGTTCCGTTATCCGCAAGAATCTGATTTGGTCTTCCATATGCTAACACCGCATTCCGTATAACTTTTATGACGTTTATTCCCTTTTGGTCTTTAAAGTATTCTGCCGCCACGATAAATCTTGAATTATCGTCAAGTAAGGCAATTAAATAGAGTTTTTCCAAGTGTCCTACAGTTTGAACTCCGGCGATATCGATTTGCCAGAGATCATTTGGTTTGGATCGTTCAAATTTTATGTATCCTTGTCGTCGATTTCTATTCTTATACACTAGCCCCTGTTCATGAAAATATTTATAAATCGTTGAAAGGGAGGGTGTAGCGTTAGGAAACTCTTTTTTAAGTAACTTCCATACTATTGGAGCGCTTCTCTGAGGTATCTCTTTCTTGAACTCTACAATACGGGTAAAAATCTCAGGAGGATATTTCCTAACTCGTTTATGCTTTATCTTCTGATTCTGTTGATCGGGTGAATTCTTCTTATTACGATCGTTTAGCCATCTATAGATTGTTCTCTCCGATTTTCCATAGTGAGATGCAAGTTCTTTAATTGATAGTCCCCTATTATGACGGAATTCTCGAGCTTCTTCACGATTTGATTCTTTTATGCTTTTTTTCATAATTTCTCACAAATACATCTTTTATCGTAGATTTTAGTTAAATATCGTATACCTTAAGCTCTTATTTAAAGAAAATACGATTTAGGTCATACACTCTCATTTAAAACCCTTTATCCTAAGTTACCTCTCACTTTAAAAATGTCACTTAAAATAAAAACGACAATACATTTATTGTCAAAATAGAAGAGATAAAAAGCATTAAAAAAAAAGAGAATTTACTGACATTTTTAATTACAGATGACTTGTGGTCAATAACCTAATAAATGGCAATAAATTACAGATTTTGTGACGTTTTTTAATTACGGATCACAGTTTAATACAGTAATAAAAATTTCTAAAAATGATTTTTTTAAATAGTAAAAACACAATATTTAATATGAAAGTGGGATAAAAGATTAACTGAAACTTGTGGTAATCGTGCCTAAAATTTTAAAAGATTTATGGATTCTTACAGATAATGGCGTTGTTTTATTCTCAAGAGTTTATGATCAAACAATTAATCCTCAACTTTTTGGTG
>JAUWHC010000367.1 GCA_030606095.1 Promethearchaeota archaeon
CTTCTTCTAATTTTTTTTTTTCAATCATTTCCTTTACATATGAAAATCTTTCTCCAGTTTTCGCAAAAAAACCGCTAATACCCATTGATGTCTTATCTTCAATCTTTAATTCTTCTCTTCTTTTTTTAGCTTCTTCTTTTATTTTATCGACATTTGCCGTTATATAATAGGATTCGCTTTGTAATATGGTCAATTGCGCCTCTAGTCGATGACTTCGTTCTAAAGACGGTTCAGTAACTGTGTATATATAATTTATTTGAAAAGCCATTTCTAAATAAATATAAGATGCTATTGCAAGAAGTATAACTGGACTTGTAAAAAATTGAAATACATCATTAATAGGTATCTCCTCTAGAGAAATATCAAGAGGATACGGCAAATCTTCCAAATATTCAAGGCTTATATTAAATAAATCTAGCATATCCTTATATCCAAACACCATAAGAGGAATAACTAACATAAGAACTATAGAACCAACGACTATAAGATCATTCTTTGGGTTTGTTACAAGAAAAGCTTTAATTGCGTAAATTATTGAGATTATAATTAAGATTTGAAATGTTATTAAATAAATATTCTCATTAAAAACAGCGAGTTCTTGCCCGATTAATTCAGGAATTTGACGAATGTCTGGAGTTGTCCCATTAGGGAATGTAAACCAAAGACTTAATAGCCCTCGAAAAAAGTGCTCTAATAATGTAATCATATGTGGCTGTGCCGCTAAAAAAATTAAAGATGAGATAAGAACGCTAAGATAAGCAACGCCGTACGCTGCTGTAAAAATAAGATAAGTAACCATGTTTTTTAAACTAATAAAAAATGCAGTTAATACAAGTTCTCCACTTGAAGTTGTAATAACTTCGTCAAAATTAAATATTGAGAAAAAAGTAGTTAGAATCCATACAAAAATTAACGCGTTAACAATTTTTAAAATTAAAATGTAATATCTTGTCATTTTTTAATACGCACTCCCTTTTTTCTTCGCGTCCATATAAGTACCTAAAATTTGACTCATCATATCATCTGGACCAACAGTTATAATATTAACTCCTAAATGTCTTACCTCTTGTTTAAATTTTAGGATATGCTCCATCATTTCTTCACTGATCGCTTCAGCAAGAGCTTTATCTGTTGACGACAAATCAATTTCATGAATTTCAAACCAGGGGCTAAAAGGATTGATAACTATAATTGTATGATTAAATGGAGCCAATTTTCGAATTGCATGTCCTATTTCTTTAACATCTGCTTCTAAATCTGAAATAACAAATATTAAGCTACGTTTTTGGAACCGTCTGTTAAAAAAATCCATTGCTTCAACCATTCTTAACTTTCCTTGTGGTTTGACTTTTGCAACAAAATCTAATACTTGATAGAATTGATCATCTCCACTCTTGGGTTTTAAGAATTGAAGATTTTTCTTATCCGAAAAAGTAAATACGCCTACATTATCTTTTCGAGTTAAAGCCACTTTAGTTAACAGCATACAAGCTCTGATTGCGAATTCGAATTTTGTGTTTTCTATTGCACCACCTGCCATAGAACTCGATGAATCTACCAATATCATGATCGTTACATCTCTTTCACTTTCAAATTCCCTTACTATTAGCTTCTGGGTTCGAGCGCTCGCTTTCCAATCAATGAGTCTAAATTGATCTCCAAATACATATCTTCTCATTCCATAAAAATCTGAGCCAAGACCCTTCTGTTTTGATCTTTGTAGCCCATAATTTAAAGTTAAAGAGCGTTTAGAACCTAAAATCTCTATTCTTTTTATATCTTCGTAAGGAGGATAAATCAGTATATCTGAAACACTGTCAGGAACAATTCTTTCCACCGAATTAAAACCTAATCTATCTTTAACCGTTAATGATAGTGGGCCTAGAGGGTATTCACCCCTCACTTTTGGTTCCAGTACATAACTAAATTTTATTATACTTTTTGGCCCTATTCTTGTAGAAATAAAATTTTCCCCCAATACTAATCTAAAAAGTTGAGGGTTGTAATAATCCCTTATTTCCAGAAAATCAAAACCTTTGTTGCAAGTATTCTCAATTACAACTTTTATATGAACAAAATCGTCTTTGAATACTTTCTCTTTTTCGAGCTCTCTATGTACCCGCAACTCTTCTATGTTCATTTGGTAATAGAAAAGGGGTAAGCTTACAACGGTACTAAATAGCAAAAGTATAGCGAAATAAATCAAAAAATAATTCTCAAATGCAAATCCAGCTGTTAGAAAAAAAACTGAAAATAGAATTAAAGTTCTTCCTTTTCCTCCTAACATTTTATTCCTCCATTCTTAAATTATTTTAATTTTATTCCAATGTTTTTAGAAAAAAAATTAAATAGGTATTGGTATATCTTCAACTATGTTCTTTAACACAGATTTAACATCTAGACCTTCTAATTCAGCTTCAGGCTTTAATAAAAGTCGGTGATTCATAGCGGGAATAATCAATGCGCGTACATCGTCTGGAGTTACATATACTCTTCCTAAAATTGCTGCTCTTGCTTTTGAACATTTCATTAAGACAAGCGATGCACGTGGTCCGCACCCAAGTGCTATCTGAGGATGATTCCGAGTTTTCAATACAATGTCTCTAATGTATTTCAAGATTCTATCATCTATGTAAACCATATTCATTAGTTTCTGAGCAGCAAGTATTTCTTCTCCGCTCGTTATTTCCGTTACTGAAGGAGACTCTCCAGAAATTTGTCTTCTCATTATATCTACTTCTTCTTCTTGACTAGGATAATCTAACCAAACTTTCATGATAAAACGGTCTAGTTGTGCCTCTGGTAAAGGATATGTACCTTCCATTTCCACCGGATTTTCAGTAGCAACTACCATAAAGGGTTTATCAAGTGGAAGTGTATCTCCTTCTATAGTAATTTGTCTTTCGGCCATAGCTTCGAGTAGAGCTGCTTGTGTTTTAGGAGCGCTTCGATTAATCTCATCTGCTAAAACTATATTTGCAAAAAGGGGTCCTTTTTGAAGTACAAAAGCTCCTTCATTCTGATCAAAGATTTTTGTCCCAGTTATATCTGAAGGTAAAAGATCAGGCGTAAATTGCACCCTTCTAAACGAGATTCCAAGCGATTGCGCAAAAGTTTTTGCCATTACGGTCTTTCCCAATCCAGGAACTCCTTCAAGGAGAACGTGACCATTAACTAACAAAGCAATGAAGAGTTGTTGTAAAATTTCTCCGTATCCAACAATGACTCGGCTTACTTCTGAAAGAACCTCTTGGGCAATTTCTCTAATAGGTTCCACATTTAATTCTTCTCTTTCGTAATATTTAGCTTTATTTGGGGCTTCCATTATTTATCACATTCCTTTT
>JAUWHC010000233.1 GCA_030606095.1 Promethearchaeota archaeon
CCAATAGCCATTGATAAGCGTTTCTTTTCTCCCCCACTCATTCGCGATACCCTTTTATTCCAAGTGTCCTCAGGAATGTCTAATATTTTAAACAGCTTTTTAGCGGTTTCCTTTGCCTTTTTTTTATTCATTCCATAAGTAGATGTAAAAACTTCGACATTTACCATAGGATTTAATTCAAAATATAAATTCAATAGTTCTAGTTGAGGAACGTATCCAATATTACTTAAAATTTTTGAATGATTTCTTTTTTTACTAGGATTTAAACCCGTAACTAGTACATTTCCACTCCAATTTTTCTCTTCAATTTGGCACGTTAGTACCCTAATAATTGTTGTTTTTCCAGCGCCTGAAATTCCAAACATACCAATGATTTCACCTTGCTTCACATTAAAAGATACATCGTTCACAACTTGGTTTTTCCCAAAGTTGACATTTAAGTTTTCCACTAGTACCATTGAATTATCAGAAGGATTAGAAATCTCCATTTTACACCTCATATTTCCTTCTTTGAAATATTATGTACGAAGTAATTACAAGAAAAACGCTAACGCCTAATAAAGTAAAAAAGTCAAAACCAAATACAGATTTTCCCTTAGTAATTATTCCTGTTATTAACGGATCTCCATGAGATAACGGGAGAGCGTATGCTATTACTTGTAAATAAATCGGCATGGCATCAATAGGAATAAATATTCCACTTAGAAGAATTAAAACTAGAAAAGTAGCAAAAAATAATTGGTTTGCTTGAGTTTTAGTTTTGCTTAATGTGCTGATAAAAACACCCATAGCAAGGCCGGTAAATCCCAAAATAAATAATGCGAGGAATAAATCGAACAATGAACCTACTACATATAACCCAAATACTAAAGCACTAATAACAAGTGATAGATCTTGAATAATCACAATACTTGTGTAGGTGATATATTTTGCAGATAGAATCTCAGCTCTTTTAACGGGAGTAAGCAATAATCTTGCAATTGGTTTTTCTTGAACTATTGTTAAGATTGTTGAGACTATCCCAACGCCTATAACCATAAAAGAGAGAACAATTACCATGGCATAATTAAATCTAAAGCTATAACCTTCAGGAATTGAAAATTCTTCAAAACCGCTAACTTCAAATTGAGGGGTCAAATTATTTTGGTTAACAAAAATTTTAATAGAATCGTAAACAGCATTTAAATTTTCTTGAATTTTTTGAAAATCTGATGAATCTGATATACATTCTATTAAACCTGGATACCCAAAGATTAACAATTCAGAAAAGTCAACTGGAATTGCGATAATAATCTTAATTTTCTTTGAAATTAAATAATTTCTAGCCGTTTCCATCGCATAAATCTCTTCAGAAGCGTTAAAAAATTGTATAAGGTTTAATAGATTCGAACTGTTTACAGCCTCAACATACTTCGCACTGTAATTGTCTAGATTTGATTCCATAAAATTATTTTCGTTAATATACGTGTTAGAATCGTAGGAAATCAAAACGCAATCTATAGGGTTGGAAGTAGTACCTCCAATGTTAGTGGTTATTCCTAATAAAGCAACTACAAGAGGAGGTACTATTAGTGCTATAAAAATATTAAATTTGTCAGTCCATAAAAGTTGAAATTCTTTCTTAGTTTGTCTAAGTAATCGAAATATACTTTTTTTAAAATTTAGTTTTTTCGCTCTAACATCCTTAGACGATTTATCGTTGATTTGGTTGCTCCGTTTAATTCTTTACACCTCCACTTTTTTAAACTTATATGCAATATAAGCACTTAATAGAAAAACAAATGAAATTAAAAGAAGAGATAGCGTGTGTTCTAAATTTAACGACAAACCCCTTAAAGTTATATCCGTTATGAGGACTGAAGCGTGGCTTAAAGGAAGCATATCTGAAATAAATCGTGCACTCCCCAAAGATTCAGCTGGCATAACTGTTCCTGAAAAAATTATTATAATAATAAACAGCATCATGTACATTTGATTAGCTCCTTGTTCAGTTGGGCTAATTGCGGAGATGAATAAACCAATAGTTATCCCGCTAAAACCAATCATTACTAGAACTAGGTAAAAATTAAATAACGAGCCTAAACTATATAAACCAAAAAATGACGTCATAATGAATATTTCTGTAGCTTGCAATATCATTATTATAGTGTTTGCAATTAGTTTACTAAGGATTATATCTCTTTTTGCCGTAGGTGTAATAAGCATTCGCGGAAGTGGAGCCTCAGAAACAATTGTTAAAGATGTTAAATTCATCGTAGTTCCAATTATCATCATTGGTAAAACCAGAGCCAATGAGTAGTTGAGCAATTGAGATTCCCACGAAGGCACTCCAAATTCAAGGTGAGGGACCATTATTGTAAAATTTTCCAGCATATTAATTTCAACGCGAAAAAGAGCGAGAGGTTCTTGGAGAGCTACCTCAATTGCAGCAACAGCCATTAGATCAGATCCATCAATATAATAGATTAATATAGGATTAGTTTTATTTGCTACAGATTCTGAGAAATTTTGAGGGAGCACAATAAAAACATCTATTACTTCATTTTTTAATAAACTAAAACACTGATCAAATGCTTCATTATACTCTCCACTGTTGCTACTATTATAAAATCGATAAAGGTCCCATGTTGTTGTATTTTGTTCCATAATCGAGATAAAAATATCGTCGTATTGAGAAGAATTTGATGGGAAATTATCGTAAGTGGGCATTTCATCGAGAGTTATAATCGCAGAGGTAAAGAATTTCATAGGACCAACGCCCGTAGTAAGCCCAAAAATGACAATTAATATTATTGGTATTGCAAATAATAAAATTAAAGTTCTTTTATCAGTTTTAATTCTACCAAATTCTTTTTGTATTAATCCGCCTAGGTTCATTATGTTAAGCTCTTACAAGAAGTATTCTAAAAATTTGAAGATTTGAAAAATAATAAATAATTAATGATTAATGATATTTAGACGAATTTTCTTAAAAATTTACTGTATAGTTTTGTCAATTGTTTGTAATAAATTACGATCCGAATCTTGTGTTAATTCATTCATTCTAAAAAGAGCCCTTCTTTTTTTGTCTTTAGCAATAAATTTTTGAAAAATTTCATTGTTATCACTAATAAATTCCCAAAATTCTTCGTAAATATCTTGTAATGTTCTATGATTTTTTTTATAGAAGCTCTCTTCGATTATTATTGTTTCTTTTTTATTATCTGGCTTTTTTGGCATGTTTTTAATAGAATTGTCTTTTGATACTGAAGATTTATAAAGCTTTAAACTATTTACATAATTTTCTTTGTAATTATGTCTTAGATTTTTCTTCTTTTTGTCATTCTCAGAATCTAATTGAAAATCTACTTTTTGGTATCCCCGTATTTTAAAATTTTTATCTATAAATACTTGGAAGTGATGTTGACAAATTTCACCTTTTGGAACAGAGACGGTAGTTAGTTGAGAAGCTTGGTTAATTACGGACTTAGGAATCCTTACAGTATTCTGTGCTTTACACACAGGACAAATAACTTGAACATATCTATTAATTGTTATAGCTTCCATACAATTTTTAAAAAAAATAGATTAATTTTATCGTCTTACAATTTATCTATATCTTAGAATATAAATACCCCTAATTTCGAAAACAATATAGTTTCAACCTAACAAAAATATTTTTCCTATAATAAAGTTTAAATATATAGTTGATCATATTATGATCATAATATGATCATAAAAAAACAACTACAAAATTATCAAAATAAAAATGATTGTGATAAATATGGCAAAAAAGAGAAATGAAGAGAAGAGAGACAAGTTTATTAAAATAATGTTAACTACAGAGGAATACAAGAAGATTGATCGTTATACGAAGCTCGAATTTCAAAATAAATCAGAGTTTATACGAACTGCAATAGTAAATCGAATAAGGGAGATTGACAGATCCATTCTACCAAGGAAGGAAGATCGAATGTATACTCGAAATCAAGATGGTTCTAAAATAAGAAAGGAACTTTTAGGTGAAATGCGTAATACCTTTAAAGAACATGAGAGTAAAGATTATCTAATAAAAATGGATGAAAAAGAGTTAAAGGAGCGAAAAGAGGCGTTAGAAAAAAGAAAAGAGGAATTAGAAGAAGAAATAGAAATATTAAAGAAATACAATAAAAAAATGGAGGAAGAACGTTAATATGCCTAAAATAAAAATTAATGATATTAATATTTATTATGAAATCTATGGAGATGGCTTCCCCCTTATTTTTATAAATGGACAAAGTGGTACCGTTGCACACTTTAAGTATTCTCCTCTATTTAAAGACTTTGAACGGTCAATTTTTACAAAATTCAAGACAATACTTTTTGATAATAGAGGTATTGGAAAAACAGATAATGTAGATCGGCATTATACCATAAAAACATTAGCTGATGATGTAAAAGGATTAATAGACGCTTTAAATCTTGGGAAAGTGAATATTATTGGTTTTAGCATGGGAGGAATGATTGCTCAAGAATTAATAATCAATTATCCAGAAAAAATTGAGAAATCTGTTATTGGCGCAACCCATTGTGGAATATCGAAATATATTCTACCTTCACAAGAGGTAACTAATATTATGATGAAGAACCAAGAAGGTTTATCTCCAGAAGAAATAGTAAAAAGTCAAATTCCACTTATTTATACCGAGGAATTTATTAAAAATAATTCAGTTTTTATTGAATCAACAATCCAAAATTATATTTCTAATCCCGTTTCTCCTAAAGTCTATCAAAAACAAGTTTATGCAATATTAAGATTTAAATCATGCAGAAGACTGAAAAATATTCAAGTACCAACTTTAATTTTACATGGAAAATGTGATCTTCTTGTTCCTCCTCAGAATGGGGAAATTTTGGCTGATTTAATACCAGGATCGAAATTAAAAATATTTGAAAATAGTGGACATGCTTTATGGGTCGATCAAACGGAAGTTTTCATGAGTACTATTATAGATTTTTTTGACTAACAAGCTTAATAAATATAATAGACCAAGAATAGTGGAAGTAAATATGGGAGGAGAACTCACTAAGGAAAATATTCTTCCAGATAATCTAAAGAATTATCACACTCCAAGAATGGATGTTCAATTTTTATAAAAAAATTAATTATTGTTTGTAGCTTTTTTTAAAGGAGTCCTTCAAATATAGATACACCTAATTTCGAAAACAATATAGATTCTACCTTCAAAACTAAATTTTAAGTTCAATAAATTATAATCTTTTATATATTCTTTTCAAAGGGACAAATTAAATTATGAGCGATCAAATA